>DASQHO010000046.1:0-6124 GCA_035632055.1 Allostellaceae bacterium | reverse complement strand
ATGTTCGCCGGCGCCGGCGAGACTATCGAGCTTTCCCACCGCGCGACGTCGCGCCGCGTCTTTGCGCGCGGCGCGGTGCGCGCCGCCCAGTGGCTCGCGCGGAAGAAACCCGGCCTCTATTCGATGGCCGACGTGCTGGCGAAGCGTTAGCCGCCGCCGGAACGTCCGCACTCGTCTTCGCTTCGTAAAGGCAGAGATCGCGCGCGACGCAGGCGGCGCATTTCGGATTGCGCGCCGTGCAGACGTATCGGCCGTGCAGAATCAGCCAGTGATGTGCGTGGCGGAGATACGGTTCCGGCACGACCGAATGCAGCGCTTCTTCCACGGCGCGCGGATCCTTGCCCGGCGCCAGGCCGGTCCGGTTGGCGAGCCGGAAGATGTGTGTGTCGACGGCGATGGTCGGCTGGCCGAAGGCGACGTTGAGTACGACATTGGCGGTCTTACGGCCGACGCCGGGCAATTCCTCGAGCGCTTCGCGATTCGCCGGCACCTCGCCGCCGTGCTTCTGCACCAGGATCTCCGACAGGCGGATGACGTTCGCCGCCTTCGTGCGATAGAGGCCGATGGTCTTGATCGCGTCGCGCAGCTTCGGCTCGCCGAAGGCGATCATCTTGGCCGGCGTATCGACGGTCCTGAACAGTTCGGCCGTGGCCTTGTTGACGCTGACGTCGGTTGCCTGCGCCGACAGCACGACGGCGACCAGGAGCGTGTACGGATTGATGTATTCGAGCTCGGTGGTGGGATCGGGGCGTTCGGCGGCAAGCGCCGCAAAGAACCGGCCAACATTGTCTTTTGACATGCGCGTCATATCGAGACCCTAATATGGCCGAGGCCATGCGCGCCACCGAAGCCGATGCAGTCTTCTTCGACGCCCGGCTGCAACCTTATCGCAGCCTGCCGCCGCGCGGCTTCGGCGTGGTGATGACAGTGCTCGGCGGCGCCTCGTTCGCCATGTCGGTCGGCTGCATCATGCTCGGTGCCTGGCCGGTGACCGGCTTTTTCGGCCTCGATGTGGCGCTGGTCTATCTTGCCTTCCGCGTCAGCTATCGCAGCGCGCGCAAGGTCGAGCATGTGCGTCTGACCCCCGCCGATCTCACCGTCGAGCGCATCGGCGTGCGCGGTGACCGTCGCTCTTGGCGGTTCGAGCCGGTATGGGCGCGGCTGGATTTCGAGGAAATCGACCAGGACGAAAATCACCTGGCCGTCACCTCACACGGCAAGCGCCTGACGCTCGGCGCTTTTCTGTCACCGGTGGAACGCAAGCGGCTCTATGGCGACCTCAGCGACGCGTTCGCACGCTGGCGCCGGGCGCTCACCGGTCGCTGAACCTCGCTTCCGCCACGGCCAAGCACACGATAGGCTGCGACCCGGCGCACGAGGGGGGAGCATGGTCGCGCGCATCCGCACCGTCGCGTTCCAGGGGATCGAGGCGGTGCCCGTCGAGGCGCAGGTCACCATCGCGGGCGGCCTGCCGGCGTTCACCGTGGTGGGCCTGCCCGACAAGGCGGTCGGCGAATCGCGCGAGCGCGTCCGCGCGGCTTTGACCGCAATGGGCCTGGCGCTGCCAGCCAAGCGCATCACCGTCAACCTGGCGCCGGCCGATCTGTTGAAAGAGGGCAGCCACTTCGATTTGCCGATCGCGCTCGGCTTGCTGGCGGCGATGGGCGTATTGCCGGCCGAGGAACTGGAACGTTTCGTCGCGCTCGGCGAACTGGCGCTCGACGGCTCGCTGCTGCCGGTCGCGGGCGTGCTGCCGGCGGCACTGGGCGCGGCGGCATTGGGCCGCGGCCTGATCTGTCCGCGCGAGACCGGCGGCGAGGCGGCATGGGCGGGCAAAATTGAGGTCCTGGCGGCGCCATCGCTGCTCGCGCTGGTCAATCACTTCAAGGGCGCACAACTATTGTCGGCGCCGGAGCCCAAAATTGCCGCGAGCGCGCCGGCGACGCTCGACCTCAAGGAGATCAAGGGCCAGGAAAGTGCCAAACGCGCGCTCGAGGTTGCCGCCGCGGGCGGCCACAATCTGCTGATGATCGGGCCGCCGGGCGCTGGCAAGTCGATGCTGGCGCAGCGGCTGCCCGGCCTGCTGCCGCCGTTGGCGCCGGACGAGGCGCTCGAAGTCAGCATGGTCCATTCGGTCGCCGGCCTGCTGCGCGACGGACGCCTGATGCGCGCGCGGCCATTCCGTGATCCGCATCATTCGGCGTCGTTGCCGGCGCTGGTCGGCGGCGGCACGCGCGGCAAGCCGGGCGAGATTTCCTTGGCGCATCTCGGCGTTCTGTTCCTTGACGAGTTGCCCGAGTTCCAACGCGCGACTCTCGAAGCCCTGCGCCAACCCATCGAGTCCGGCCGCGTCAGCGTCGCCCGGGTCAACGCGCACGTGACCTACCCGGCGCGCGTGCAGCTGGTGGCGGCGATGAATCCATGCCGCTGCGGACACCTCGATGATCCGTCCTTGGCCTGCGGCAAGGCGCCGAAATGCGCGCAGGACTATCAATCGCGAATCTCTGGACCGCTATTCGACCGCATCGATCTGCACATCGACGTGCCGGCAGTGAAGGCGGCCGATCTGTCGCTGCCGCCGCCGGCCGAAGGCAGCGCCGAGGTCGCGGCGCGCGTCGCGGCGGCACGCGATCGCCAGGCGGCGCGCTATGCCAAGCTGCCGACGGACCGACGCATCCGCAGCAACGCCGAGCTCGACGGCAAGCTGCTCGACGAGGTCGCCAAGCCCGATGGCGCCGGTACCAAGCTGCTCAACGACGCAGCCGAGCGGCTGAAACTGTCGGCGCGCGGCTACCACCGCGTGCTGCGCGTCGCCCGCACGCTCGCCGATCTCGATGCCAGCGACGGCATTAGCCGCGTACATCTGGCCGAGGCGCTGAGTTATCGGCGCGTTGCGCTCGGCTGGGAAGCGGTGCTGCGCTAGTTGGCGTTAACGTTGGCGGCTGGCGGCGTGCGCTTGGCATCGAGCGCCGCGCGCAACGCGGCGGCGAGCGCCGCCGGACGAAAGGGTTTCTGCACCGTAACTTGATCCGACCAGCGATGCTTGATGCCGTCGCCGCTGTAACCGACCACAAAGACGAAGGGAATCGTCGCCGCTTGCAGCCGCTCGGCGACCGGATAGGCCGGTTGGCCCCCGAGACTGAGATCGACGACCGCGATGCCCGGACGATGGTCGCGCAGCAGCGCCAAGGCGTCGTCGACGTTCGCGGCATGCCACACCGTCGCTGCGCCCAGGTTGAACAGCATGTCTTCGACGACGAAGACCGCCGCGCTTTCATGCTCCACTAAAAGAACTTCGAGCCCGGCGAGGGGCGGCCGCGCTGGGCGGGAGGTCGGATCGGCGAGTGTCATGGGCAGCGACAACGGATCGGGGACGGCGCTGACATGACCAAATTGTGAATCCGTTTTAAGGCGATTTTGGGGCGCGGCCGGAACGCCGCGCAATTGGGCCAGGTCTTGGGACGGGGACAGGCGCATGGTAAAAAAAGGAGCCGAGCCGACCCGGCCGACGAAGCCGGGAACAAGCACGGGGGAATCGCGATGTGGCGCAGTCTGAGATACGCGCTGGCGGCCGCGGCGCTGGCGCTCCTAACCATGCACGGCGCGCTGGCCGCCGAGCCGATCAAGGTCGGTTTCGCGCTGGGGCTGACCGGCGCCAACGCGCCCAACGGCAAGCAATTGCTGGTCGCTCTGCAAATCTGGCACGACGACGTCAACGCCAAAGGCGGCCTGCTCGGCCGCCAGGTCGAGCTCGTCTACTATGACGATCAGACGCAGCCGGCGAACGATCCCGGCATCTACACCAAGCTGATCGACGTCGACCATGTCGACCTGCTGCTTGGCCCCTACGGCACCAACCTGATGGCGGCGGCGATGCCGCTGTTGATTCAGCACAAGCTGACGACGATCAGCATGCTGGCGACGGCGGTCAACCGCCAGTACCACTACAACCAGTATTTCGCGATGGTGCCGCTGGGTCCCGATCCGGTGCACGCCTTCTCGTCGGGTTTCTTCGACATCGCCGCGTCGCTGAAGCCGAAGGTCAAGACCGTCGCGCTGCTCGGCATCGACGCTGAGTTCGGCAAGAACTCGGTCGACGGCGCGCGCGACAACGCCAATAAGGCCGGCCTGACGATCGTTTACGACAAGCTCTACCCGCCGCCGACCACCGACTTCACGCCGATCCTGCACGCGGTCCAGGCGACCAACCCCGACATCGTCTTTGTCGCCTCCTATCCGCCCGACACCGTCGGTATCGTCCACGCTGCGCGCGAGATCGGACTTAAGACCAAGATTTTCGGCGGCACGATGATCGGGCTCCTTGCGACGCCATTGAAAGTCCAGATGGGACCGCTGATGAACGGCATCCTGTTCCACGAGGACTTCGTACCCGCCTTCAACTTTCCGGGCTCCCGCGACCTGTTGAAGCGTTACCAGGCGATCGCCAAGCAGCAAGGCGGTATCGATCCGCTCGGCTACGGCTTCGTGCCGTTCGGCTACGCCGCCGGCCAGGTGCTGGCGCAGGCCGTCGAAGGCACCAAGAGCCTCGACCACCAGAAGCTCGCGCAATACATGCACAGCCACAGCTTCTCGACCGTGGTCGGCGACGTGCGTTTCAACGCCGACGGCGAGTGGGCGAAGCCGCGCTACGTTTTCAGCCAGTGGCAGCACCTGACGGGCAATGACATCGGCCAGCTCGAAGATCCGAAGCACGACGTCGTCGTGTGGCCTGCCGAGTACAAGACCGGGACTCTGATCTTCCCGTACACCGACGCGCTGAAATAACGCGGCGCTACGGCGCCGCCCGCCAGCGCTCTGCGAAGTCCACCAGCTGGTCGCGCTCGACATCGGACACGGCCCACAGGGTCATGCCGTTTTGGCGCCAGCGCACGATCGTGTAGCCGTCGCGCTCCATCACCGTCGGCGCCGCGTCGGCGCCGGCTTCGGGCCAGGCGAACAGGTCGATCACGTGCTTGGCACGGCCGTAGACCATGGCCGCCACGCGCCTTCCGGCGAGGTAATCGAGACGGCCACCTTCGAGCGGAAAGCCTTCGGCCGCCAGGTTCTTCACTGGTGGCGCGAAATCGAGCTTGCCGTCGAACCACGGCTTCACCGTGTGCTGGTCGGTCGATGGCACGTCTTCGAGGTGGCCGGGTTCGAGCGCGCGCAGGTGACCGGCGAGCACCTGATCAGCGAGGCCGGGCGTGCCCGACGGCACGACCGCCAGCATCACCGCCGCGGCGATGACGCCGCCGGCGACGAACGACGCCGCGGCACGCCGCCAGCCGGCTGCGCGCGCGATGGCGATGCGCGGCGGCGCGGCGCGTGCGGTCAGCCGGGCGCGCAAAGCGTCCGGCGCGCGGTGGTAAAGCGCTTGCGTGCGCAACACCTGCCGCACGCGGCCGAGCCGCTCGCTGGCGGCTTGGCAAATCTGGCAATCGGCGCGATGCGCAGCGAGCGCCGCCGCTTGCGCCGCGTCGAGCTCGCCGTCGAAATCGGCCTGGACGAGCAGGGTCATCTCGCATTCTCCGGCAGCGTGCGGCTGGGTCATGACACCGCCTCGCGACGCGCTGCTTCACTCAACAGCTGGCGGGCGCGCCACAACCGCGACATCACCGTGCCGATCGGCGCCTGGGTGACCTGCGCGATCTCCTTGTATGACAGCTCCTCGAGCTCGCGCAGGACGATGGTCTCGCGCAATTCGACGGGCAGCGCGGCAAGCAGCCGGTTGAGGCCCTCGTGCGCGCGCACTTTGAGCAGCGCGTTCTCCGGATCGTCCGCGGGATCGGCGGGCTCAGGCACGGCGGCATGCGTATCGTCGCCCGCATCCAGCGACACGGTGCGCAAGCCGCGATCGAGCCGCTTCGAAGCATAGGCAGCGTTGCGCACGATCTGCAGGAGCCAACCGCGCGCATTGTCGCCCCGAAAACTCGCGAAATAGGTCAGCGCGCGCACGACCGCCTCCTGGACAACGTCCTCGGCGTCGGCCGGATCCCGCATGAGCCAGCGCGCGAGGTTATAGGCCGCATCGAGATGCGGCAGGACCGAGCTTGCGAAATCACGACCACTTTCGTGCCCCATATCCTCGCACCCGGTCGCCCGCTGCCGGGCATCAGTATAGGCG
>DASQHO010000045.1:0-27461 GCA_035632055.1 Allostellaceae bacterium | reverse complement strand
CGATCTGCACCAGCTGCGCGGTCAGTAGCGCCAACAGCACGCGCGCGCCGGGCGTGCCGCGTTGGCCAAGAAATAGCGCAACGATCCCCCAGGCGAATGCCGCCAGGAACAGCGGCCGTGCGAAAAACAGCTTGGCGAAATGATGCGGATAGGTTGCCCAAGCCACGACCGTCTCCGGTCCCTGGCCATAGGTGCCGCTGCCTTTGGCGAGTGCCGTGAACCATGCCGTCATCGGCGCCAGGTTCGGGATCTCGGGCACCATCCACACCGCGAACAGAACCAACGTCAATCCGACATAGGCCACCCGCCGCCGGTTGCCTTGCATGGCGATCAGCGGCGCCAGGCCCAAAGGCGCAAAGGTGACCTTGCACGCCGATCCAAACGCGACGGCGAACGCCATGCCCGCGAGGCTCGCGTTCTCCGGCCGAACGGAATCCTCGACCATGGTGGCGACCAGCAAAGCCGTGGCGCCCAGCAGCAGCGGTTCGGGCTCGACTTCGATGCCGTGCTTGAGCGTCAGCATGGTGACGAACGGCGCCAGCTGCGCGAACAGCGCCGGCAGCAGCATGCCGGTGCGCCGCTGGATGCGGCGGCCCATCAGCCACAGTATCCAGGTGTCGAACACCAGCATCACGTCGCTGGCGCGGGTCAGGATGGTCTCGGCCTCTTTGAGCCGGTCGGCTGCCGGCGTCAGCCACGCCACGGCGGCAACGATCAACTGCACCGGCACGCCCGGATGCTGGAACTGCGCCGGCGGCGCATGCTGCAGGATATTCAGGCCGCCGATGAGATAGATGTAGCTCGGGTCGAGATTGAACCACAGCCAGTACGGCAGGCCGTGGTCACGCAGCAGCAGCTCGGCGACCAGAAACGCCAGCGGCAGGAGCAGCAACGCACCGTGGTCGCGCCGCACCGTGTCCTCCCGCCGGCCCAGTTTAGGTGTTCATAGCCTCGAAGAAGTCAGAGTTGCTCTTCGACTGTTTGAGCTTGTCGATCAGGAATTCGAGCCCGTCCATCGGTCCCATCGGCATCAGCACGCGGCGCAGCACCCACATCTTGGCAAGGACGGCCTTGTCGACCAGCAATTCTTCCTTGCGGGTGCCCGACTTGGTGATATCGACCGCCGGGAAGGTTCGCTTGTCGGCGACCTTGCGATCGAGGACGATTTCCGAGTTACCGGTGCCCTTGAACTCCTCGAAGATGACCTCGTCCATGCGCGAGCCGGTGTCAATCAGAGCGGTGGCGATGATGGTGAGGGAGCCGCCCTCTTCGATGTTGCGCGCCGCGCCGAAGAAGCGCTTCGGCCGCTGCAGCGCGTTGGCGTCAACGCCGCCGGTCAGCACCTTGCCCGAGCTGGGCACGACCGTGTTGTAGGCGCGTGCCAGGCGCGTGATCGAGTCCAGCAAGATCACGACGTCGCGCTTGTGCTCGACCAGGCGCTTGGCCTTCTCGATCACCATCTCGGCGACTTGCACGTGGCGCACGGCCGGCTCGTCGAAGGTCGAGGACACGACCTCGCCCTTGACCGAGCGCGCCATGTCGGTGACTTCCTCGGGCCGCTCGTCGATCAACAGGACGATGAGATAGACCTCTTTGTTGTTCGCGGCGATCGCATGGGCGATGTTCTGCATCATCACCGTCTTGCCGGTGCGCGGCGGCGACACGATCAGCGCGCGCTGTCCCTTGCCCAGGGGCGTGATCAGATCGATGACGCGCGTGGTCAGATCCTTCTTGGTCGGATCGTCGAACTCGAGCTTCAGCTTCTCGTCGGGATAGAGCGGCGTCAGATTGTCGAAATTGACGCGGTGACGCAGTTTCTCTGGATCGTCGAAATTGATCTTATTGACCTTGAGCAGCGCAAAATACCGCTCGCCATCCTTGGGCGAGCGGATCTGCCCTTCGACCGTGTCGCCCGTGCGCAGTCCAAACCGGCGAACTTGCGACGGGCTGACATAGATATCGTCCGGACCCGGCAAGTAGTTGGCTTCGGGGCTGCGCAGGAAGCCGAAGCCGTCCTGCAGCACTTCGAGCACGCCGTCGCCGTAGATCGCCTGATCCTTGTCGGCCATCGTCTTGAGGATGGCGAACATCAGTTCCTGCTTGCGCAGGCTCGACGCACTCTCGATCTGCAGCTCTTCGGCGAAGGTGAGCAGATCGGCGGGGGTTTTGCGCTTGAGTTCCTGGAGGTTCATCGGGTGCGACTTTCGCAAGTAAAACGGCGTTGGGAGGGGTGCGGCCTGCGGGCCGGATGGTTCGGTTTGCCGGAAGAGCGGGCGGTCCTGGCTCGGGCCGTGCGCGGATCAGCGATGCGGTTGAAGAGACAAGAGCCGGAGACGGGCCGGTCTTCCGCTCAAACCCTTAGCCAAAAGCCGCAGCCGAGTCAAATCCGCTTTCGGCTGACCGGCGATTAAAACGGCTTCACCACCGCCAGGACGACAATGCCGATCAGCAACAGCGTCGGCGCTTCGTTGATCACGCGATAAAAGCCGGCACTGTGCGGCCGCGCATCGGCGGCAAATTCGCGCCGCCAGCGGCCGAAAATCAGATGCATCCAAGTCATCGCCGCCACCAGCAACAGCTTGGCGTAGAGCCAGAAGGTGGTCCACACAACGACGCCGGTGAGCATCAGGCCGGCGCCGAACAGCCAGGTCGCGACCATCGCCGGAACCATGATGGCGCGATAAAGCCGCCGCTCCATTGTCTTGAACGTCTCCGAGGTTGGCGAGCCGGGCGCACTGCCGGCGTGATAGACAAAGAGCCGCGGCAGATACAGCATGCCGGCCATCCACGCGATGACGCTCAGAATGTGCAGCGCCTTGAGCCACGGGTAATAGGGCGCGAGCAAGTTCACGGCACAGCCATCGCCGGACACTGGCCGAAACCTTGCGGGCAATTGCGCCGGCCGGCGCCGGGCGCCGGCGCCGCACGCACCAGCCGGGCCAGACTGCCGATGAACTCGGCGGCAACACCGACCGTTGCCGCGCGGTGATAAAACGGAACGCCGACTTCACGCGCCAGCTTGCGATAGTCGCGATCGAGCTCAACTAACGTTTCGGAATGCTCGGACACGAACGCGATTGGCGCCACGACCAAGCCGAAGCCCTCGGCGCCGGCCTGACGAATTTCGTGCTCGGTCGACGGGCTCAACCATTTGAGCGGCCCGACCCGACTTTGATAGCAGACGCGCATGTCGAGCTCCGGCCGCCGCACCGCAGCACGCACCGCCGCTGCCGTGGCCTCGACTTGCCATTGATAGGGATCGCCGCGATTGAGCGCACGCAATGGCAAGCCATGGGCCGATAGCAGTACGCGCACTTTGGCGTTGGCGGCCACGTTGTCGAGGTGCGCGACGATGCCGCGCCCAATGGCGGCGGCGAAGCCATGCTCGCTCGGATAACAGCAGACGATCCGTTCCTTTGACCTGAGTCCAACCTTGGCCGCGGCCGCGTGCCAATCGGCGAACGATGATGCCGTCGTGGTGCCAGAGAATTGCGGATAGAACGGCAGTAACACGATCTCATCCGGTTGCCAGGCTTTGACCTCGGCAGCGGCGGAACTGGCGCGCGGTTCCCAATGGCGCATGGCGACAAAGATGCGATAGCCGTCGCCGAGCGCGGCCGCGAGCGCATCGGCCTGCGCTTGTGTGTTGGCGCGCAATGGCGAAGCGTCACCGATATGGGCGTAAATCTGCCGCGTTAGCGGCGCGCGCCTGCCGGCGATCGTACGCGCGAGCAGCCAACGCAGCGGATTGGGCAAGGCGATAATCGCCGGATCGTAAAACAGGTTGAAGAGGAAGGGTTTGACCGCCGCCAGGGAATCCGGACCGCCCAGATTGAACAGCACCACCGCCGTTCGCGTCATGCTCCCCCGCGCACAAGCTGTACCAGCCGCTCGACATGGGCGAGTGGCGTCTGCGGCAGGATGCCATGACCGAGGTTGAAGACAAAAGGCCGGCCGCGTAGCGTCGCGAGGATGGCGGCAACGGCGGCATCGAGCGCCGGTCCGCCGGCAACCAGCGCCGCCGGATCGAGATTGCCCTGCACCGGTCCACGCGCCTGCAACGCGCGTGCATGGTCCAGCGTGACGGTCTGGTCGATGCACAGCGCATCGACGCCGGTTTCGGCAAAATAAGCGTCGTAGAGCGTGCCAGCATTGCGTGGAAAGCCGATGATCGGCGTTTCGGGAAAACGCGCGCGAATTGCGTTGACGATCCGCCGTGTCGGCGCGATGACGAAGCGGTGAAATTGGTCTCGCGGCAACAGTCCGGCCCAGCTGTCGAATAGCTGCACAGTCTCCGCGCCGGCATCGAGCTGACCGATCAAATGTGCGGCTGTCGCGTCGGCAATCTGTGCGATCACCTGATCGAGTTCGTCGGCTCGATCTTTGGCCCATGCCAGCGCAGCGGCAAATCGGCCACGGCCGGTGCCATCGATGACGTAAGCCGCGACAGTCCATGGCCCGCCAGCGAAGCCTAATAGCGTTGTTTGCGTCGGTAATTCTGTCCTGATCCGGCGCAGCGCTGCATAGACCGGCGCAAGCACTGCCGTATCAATATCGGATGCGAGTTCTTCGGCATTCGCCAGCGGCGGCATACTTGGGCCATCGCCATCTCGGAATGCCAAAACTCGACCCAATGCCTTGGCGATAATTAAAATGTCTGAAAACAGGATGGCACCGTCAAACCCGAACCGCCGGACCGGTTGCAGCGTCGCCTCCGCAGCAAGTTCCGGCGTTAAACACAGTTCGAGAAACCCGCCCGCCTTCTCCCGCAGCGCGCGATATTCCGGCAAGTATCGTCCAGCTTGACGCATCAGCCACAACGGTGGCGGTTCTATAGCTTCGTGCCGTAATGCGGCGAGCAAAGGTTTCCGCTCGATCATCCAGTGCTCTTACCTTGTCTGTCTTAGAATCTAAAGGTAGTGAAGGTAGTTGGTGGGTGGAGAATGGGGGATTAAGGTCATTCATCAACAGTCCCCAGCGGTAGGAACAATACGATTGGGCTCGGGCCGCAACGGAGAATAAGTCAAGAGCAACCGCACCGTTGCCAATTTAAATCACACTTGAGCCGGTCGATAACTACGATGCGAAAGCCGGGGAAATGAAGGATATCGCAACCGTGCAGCAGCGTTGTTCCCGGATCGCCGAGCGTTCCGCCGATTCATCCGCAAGCGAAACGGCTGTGGAGCGAAATTCGAATGTCGGGCATGGCCGCGCCCTCATGGGCTCGGGACGCTTGTGTACTATGGTTTGTCCCCAGTTCTTCACGCCGTGACGCGCTTCCATCTTCATCTTGTTTCGGATTCAACCGGCGACACCGTGCATTCGGTTGCACGCGCCTGCCTTGTTCAATTCGAAGACAGCGAAGCCATCGAGCATATCTGGTCGATGGTGCGAACCAAGGCGCAGGTTGAGCGCGTGGTCAGCGGTGTCGGTGCCAATCCGGGTGTCGTGCTCTATACGCTGGTCGACGAAACGCTACGCGCGCCGCTGGTCGAAGGCTGCCGCAAACTTCAGGTGCCGGCAATTCCGGTCCTCGACCCGGTGATCGGGGCGCTCGGCGCCTATCTCGGGACCCAAGCGCGCGGCCTTCCGGGTCGACAGCACTTGCTCGACAGCGAATATTTCCAGCGAATCGACGCCATGACCTTCGCCTTGAATCACGACGATGGCCAGTCGGCTTGGGGCTGGAACGATGCCGACGTCATTCTGGTCGGCGTGTCGCGCACCTCGAAAACGCCGACCTGCATCTATCTCGCCAATCGCGGCATCAAAGCTGCCAACGTGGCGCTGGTTCCCGGCGCCGAGCCGCCGCCCGAGCTTTTCAACCTGACGCGCCCGCTGGTGGTGGGCTTGACCAATGATCCCGAGCGCCTGATTCAGGTCCGGCGCAACCGTTTGATTCAGCTCAAGCAGCAAGATCGCAGTGATTATGTCGACATCGAGGCGGTACGCCAGGAGGTCGCCAACGCGCGCCGCCTGTTCACCGAACGGCAATGGCCGGTGATTGACGTGACGCGGCGCTCGATCGAGGAAACGGCGGCGGCGGTGCTCAAGCTGCTGGCGCGACGCCGCGGCGAGGACGCATGAGCCTGGCCGAACTGGTGCTGGCCTCGGCGAGCCCGGCGCGCGCGCGACTGCTCTCGGCGGCCGGTCTGAAGCCGACGATCGAGCCGGCCGATATCGACGAAGCACCGATCAAGGCGGCTTTCAGGGCGGGCGGTCGCGATGCGGGCGCCTGTGCGGTTGCGCTTGCCGAGGCCAAAGCGAAACGCGTTGCCGACCGGATGCCCGGCGCGATGGTGCTGGGCGCCGATCAGATCCTGGTTTGCGATGGCGAATGGTTCGACAAACCTGTGGATCGCGCAACGGCACGGGCACAGCTGATTGCGCTGCGCGGTAAGCGGCACGTGCTGGCGACGGCGGCGGTGCTGGTCCAGAACTGCGCAGTGATCTGGCAGGCGCTCGAGCAGCCGGCGCTGATCATGCGGCCGTTCACTGATGAATTTCTCGAAACCTATCTCGCTGCCGCCGGTGACGCCACGCTCGCGTCGGTCGGTGCGTATCAGCTCGAAGGCACCGGTATACAGTTGATGGCAGCAGTCGAGGGCGATCATTTCGCCATTCTCGGTCTGCCGCTGCTGCCGCTGCTCGATTTTCTGCGCGACACCGGCATGATCGCACCATGATGAAAGCATGCGTCATGGGCTGGCCGATCGCACATTCACTGTCGCCGGCCCTGCACGGTTATTGGCTCAAGGCTCACGGCATTGATGGCGAATACGCGCGTCAGGCGGTGCGACCGGAGGAGCTGGCGGCGGCACTGGCGCGGCTCAAAACCGGCGATTGGCGCGGCTGCAATCTGACGATCCCCCATAAAGAGACAGCGATGGCGCATCTCGACCGCGTCGACGTCGCCGCACGCCGCGTCGGCGCCGTCAATACCGTCGTGGTGGAGAACGGCCGGCTTTCCGGTTTCAACACCGACGGCTTCGGCTTCATGGAAAATCTGCGCGCTGCCGTGCCGAACTTCGATGCCAAGACCGGACCAGCGGTGGTGCTCGGTGCTGGCGGTGCCGCGCGCGCCATTGTCGATGCATTGAAGGAGGCCGGCGCACCCGCCATCCGCGTAATTAATCGTTCGGCCGACCGCGCTCGCGCGCTCGTGCGTGATCTCGGCGGCGCTGTCGAATTGGTGCCGTGGGACTGCCGCACGGCCGCGCTCGATGGCGCCGCGCTGCTGGTCAATGCCACCAGCCTCGGCATGACGGCCAATCCGCCGCTCGATTTGGATCTCGACCGATTGCCCAAGACTGCGTTGGTCAACGACATCGTCTATGCGCCCCTGGAGACGCCGCTATTACGGGCGGCGAAAACGCGCGGCAACCGCGTCGTCGACGGCCTCGGCATGTTGCTCCACCAGGGCCGGCCCGGCTTCAAGCTGTGGTTCGGCGTGTTGCCCGAGGTGACGCCGGCGCTGCGCCAGGCTGTGCTCGCAGCGATGCGATAGGACCATGAAGATCCTCGGCCTCACCGGCAGCATCGGCATGGGCAAGAGCACGGCGTCGGCGCTGCTCACGGATCTCGGTGTGCCGGTCTACGACGCCGATCGCGCCGTGCATGCGTTGTTGGCGCCCGGCGGCGCGGCCGTGAAGCGGGTCGTTCGCGCCTTTCCGACGGCGAAGGCCGGCAAGGGCGTGTCACGGCCGAAGCTCGGCAAACTCGTCTTCGGCAAGCCCAAGGCGCTCAAGCGGCTCGAGGCGATTCTCCATCCGCTCGTGCGGCAACAGGAAAAAACCTTCTTGCGCCGGATGCGCGCGCGCCGCGCGCGCCTTGTCGTGCTCGACATTCCGCTGCTTTACGAAACCGGGGGCGAGAAGCGCTGTGACGCCGTCGCAGTGGTGTGGGCGCCGGCGGCGCTGCAACGGGCGCGGGTGCTGTGCCGGCCGGGCATGGACGCGAAGCGCCTGCGCGCCATCCTGGCCCAGCAACTGCCCGATCGGGTCAAGCGGACGCGCGCCGATTTTGCAGTGCCGTCGGGTTTGGGCCGCGCCGTGACCCGGCGCGCGTTGGCGCGCATCGTTGCGACGCTTGATCCGCCTTGCGATGCGGACTCCGGCGGTTCAGACTGAATCGTGATGCGGGAGATCGTCCTCGACACCGAAACCACGGGCCTTGATCCGGCCGATGGCCACCGCATCGTTGAGATTGCCTGCATCGAGCTGCACAACCACCTGCCGACCGGCAAATTCTTTCACCGCTATATCAATCCCGAACGCGCGATGACCGCCGAAGCCGAAGCGGTGCACGGGCTGGGCGACGATTTCCTGCGGCGGCACGAACCTTTCGCCGCAATCGCCGCCGAGTTTGTCGCCTTCATTAGCGACGCGCAGCTCGTGGCGCACAATGCCAGCTTTGATCTCGCCTTCGTCAACGCCGAGCTCAAACGCCTCGAATTGCCGCCGGTCGCGGGCGCTGTCGTCGACACGCTCGAAATCGCGCGCAAGCGGTTTCCGGGCGCACCAGCCAGCCTCGATGCGCTCTGCCGGCGTTTCGCTATCGATCTGTCGGCGCGCGACAAGCACGGCGCCAAGCTCGACTGCGAGCTATTGGCCAAGGTCTATCTCGAGTTGGTCGGTGGCCGGCAATCGGCGCTCGATCTCGGCGCGACTGCGATAAAGGCGGCCACGCGCGCCGCCAGCGACCGGCCGGCCCGCGCCGCGCGGCATTACGAAGCCAGCGCCGACGAGCTCACGCGTCACGCCGCGCTCGTGGCCAAGCTCAAAGCGCCGATCTGGCAGAACTAGGCGTTCGCGGCGGGTGCCTGCGGCTGAGCCGACGCCTGGCGGCGCAACAGCTCGCTGAAATTGATCGGCTGCATGAACACGGGCGGAAAGCCGCCGTCGCGCGTTGCGTCGGCGATGATTGCGCGCGCGAACGGGAACAGCAGCCGCGGAGTCTCGACCAGCAACGCCTGCGGCATGTCTTCCTGCCGCAGATTGGTCAATGTCACCGCCGCGCCATAGGTCAGCTCGACAACGAACAGCGTCTCGTTCTTGGCGGTGGCGCGCGCATGGATGACGAGCACGACTTCGTAACGGTCGCCGCCGAGCGCGCCGGCGCGGACATCGACATTGACCTGCAATTCGGGCTGTTGCTGCTGCATCAGGCTGAGCGGCGCGCGCGGGTTCTCGAACGACAGGTCCTTGATGTATTGCGCGTTGATGGTCAGCGCGCGGCCGGGTTCGGCCTCGCCTGCGCTGGCGGCCGCCGTCGCGCCCGCGCCGTTGTCCTTTTCGGCCATCGTTAGCCCCGCCTTAAAATCACCTTATTGCCGCAACGCGGTCGCTACCATGGATCGCCAGCCCGCACAACCGGCAACCTTGCCCTTTTGCCGTCACCGGCCTATCTACCAGCCATGAACGGCGGCGATTTCCAGCTCTTCGAGATCATTCTGTTTGCGGTCGTCGCGGGATTCCTGTTGCTGCGGCTCCGAAGCGTGCTCGGCCGCCGCACCGGCACGGAGAAGCGCATCGACCCGTTCGCGCCCCGCCCGGCGCCGCCGCCGCGGCCGTCGCCATTCGCTGCGCCCGGCGCGTCACCGGGCCCTGTGATCGACGGCCAGGCAACACCGGTTGGCGATCCACCGGTCACGGGCAAGACGCCCGGTGCCGGCGCGGTCAAGGCGGCGGATTCTTCCTTCGACGAAGCCGCGTTCCTCAAGGGCGCACGCAGTGCGTTCGAGATCGTGGTCAACGCCTTCGCGGCCGGCGACGTCGCCGCGCTCAAGCCGCTGCTTGCCTCCAACGTGCTCGATAGTTTCGTCGGCGCCCTCAAGGCGCGCGGCGGCAATAAGCTGCCGAGCCCGCTGATCAGCATCAAGAACGCCGAGATCGTCGAAAGCGGGGTCGAAGGCGCCACCGCGCTGGTCATGGTCAAGTTCGTTTCGGACCAGCACGGCGAGGGCAACACCGTCGAAGAGCATGTCGATGCCTGGACCTTCTCGCGCCCGCTCAGGGCGCGCGATCCCAACTGGACGCTGATCGCGACCTCGGCACCGCATGGCTAAGCGCCGGTTGCGGCGCACGGCCGCGACCGCGGCGGGCCTATTTCTGATTGTTCTGCTGAATGCTTGCACGCCCGCGCCACCACCGGCGCCGCATCTCGCGCTCACCCGCATTTCGTTCGCCGACTTGCCGGGCTGGCGCGACGGCGACCAGGCCGCGGCACTGGTGGCGTTTCTGCGCTCGTGCGCGGCATTCGCCAAGTTGCCCGATGACGCGAAACTGGGTATTGCCGGTGTTGCCGGCGATTGGCGCAAGCCGTGCGCCGCCGCGGCGGCGTTGCACGATCCCGACATTGAAGCCGCGCGGCAGTTCTTCGAGCGTGCCTTCACGCCATTCGCGATGTTGGACAACGGCAAGACCGACGCGCTTGTCACGGGTTATTACGAGCCCGAGCTGGCCGGCTCGCGACACAAGAGCGCGCGTTTCAGCGTGCCGATCCTGGCGCGTCCGCCCGATTTGATCAGTGTGTCGCTCGGCGCGTTTCGGCCTTCGTGGCGCGGCGAGAGGATCGCCGGCCGCGTCGCCGACGGCAAGCTCATACCGTATTGGACGCGCGCCGAAATTGAAGCCGGCGCGCTCGACCGTTTCCATCTCGCGCTGTTCTATGCCGCCAATCCGATCGAACTGTTCTTTCTCCAGATCCAGGGCTCGGGCCGTGTGCGCCTGCCCGACGGCAGCACGGTTGAAATCGGGTATCACGGTGAGAATGGTCGGCCGTATGTCGCGCTCGGCCGGCTGTTGATCGACCGCGGCGCGATGAGTCTTGGTCAGGTTTCGATGCAATCGATCGAAGCGTGGCTGCGTGCGCATCCGGCCGACGCGAAAAACCTGATGGATGAAAATCAATCCTACGTCTTCTTTCGCGTTCTTTACGGTGACGCGCCCCTCGGTGCGGAAGGGGTCGCGCTCACGCCGCAACACAGCGTCGCGGTCGATCCGCGTTTCGTGCCGTTGGGCGTGCCGCTGTGGCTCGACGTCGCGCAGGGCGCCGCGGTGACGCGGCGATTGGCAATGGCCCAGGACACTGGCGCGGCCATCAAAGGACCGCTGCGCGTCGACTTGTTTTGTGGCGCCGGCGCCGCGGCCGCGGACCAGGCCGGGCCGCTGCGCGCCACCGGCCGGCTGTTCTTACTTCTGCCTCAAATCGGCGCGACCCAGGGATGAACGGCCGATTTCGGCCATAGAATTACCGTCATTGAATTCCGAACTATAATGGCGCGGTGTTCCGTTGTGTCTAGGACGCGCCATGATCGGGGGCGCGTGAGGAGAGTTTCCCATGTTGAAACGAATCTGGCTCAAATTCGCCCTGACCACAGTCGCCTTGGCCCTCGGCGGCAGCTTGGCCTTGGCGCCGATGCCGGCCGCGGCTCGGGTCTTCGTGCATATCGGCGTGCCGCTGTGTTGCGGCCCTTACTATTATTACCCGCCGCCCCCGGTGGTGTATTACCCGCCGGCCTATTACGTGCCGCCGCCCGTGGTTTACGCGCCGCCGCCGGCACCGACGCCGGTCGCACCCCAGGCCCAGACCTGGTACTATTGCGACAATCCGAAGGGCTATTACCCTTATGTCTCCAATTGCTCGAGCGGTTGGCGTCAAGTGCCGGCGCGTCCATAACGGCAAGAACGCTATGACGACCCAGAGGAGGGAGCTTCCGTGCGAACCATGAAGACGACCGCCGTCAGCCTGATTGCGCTGACTGCGCTTTCGGCCTGCGCCTCGCATCCGGTCGGCCCGTCGGTCGCGGTCATGCCGGCGCCGAACAAGCCGTTCTCGGCTTTCGAGGAAGATCAGGCGGTGTGCAAGAACTTCGCCGACCAGCAGGTCGCTGGCGCGGCGCAAAGCGCCAACAATTCGGCACTCGGCGCGGCCGCGATCGGCACCGTGCTCGGCGCCGGTTTGGGCGCCGCGATCGGCGGTGGCCGCGGCGCGGCAATCGGCGCGGCATCGGGCGCCGGCGCCGGCACGCTTTACGGCACGAGCCAGTCGAACTCCGCCAACATGACGATCCAACAGCGCTACGACATCGCCTACGAGCAATGTATGTATTCGCGCGGCAACCAGGTGCCGGGCTATCAGCAGGCGCCATCGCCGGTATCCCAGCCACCCGGCTACGCGCCGCCGCCTCCGGGCTATCCGCCGCCGCCACCTCCCCCGCCGCCGCGCTGAGCGACGGCTCTTGCAAAACCCGCCAGGGCCTCCGCCCGGCGGGTTTTTCTTTGTGCGGTTGCTTTCGCGTCGCACCGCCGCCATCCTGCGCGCAGAAACGCCGGGAAAAATCGCATGACCGAGAAGCCGCGCGTCGCGCTGTTCGTCACCTGTCTCGTCGACTTGTTCCGTCCGTCCGTCGGATTTGCCGCGGTGAAGCTGCTCGAGGATGCGGGCTGCACGGTCGAGGTGCCGCGGCTGCAAAGCTGCTGCGGCCAGCCGGCCTATAATTCGGGCGACCGCAAATCGGCGCAGGCGATCGCGCGCACGATGATCGCGGCCTTCACCGGCTTCGATTATGTCGTGGCGCCGTCGGGTTCGTGCGCCGGAATGATCAAGGTGCACTATCCGGTGCTCTTCGCCGATGACCCGGCGTCGGCCGACCAGGCACGCGAATTGGCGGGCCGCACGCACGAGTTGATTTCGTTTTTGGTTGACGTGATGAAGGTCGAAGGCGTGACGGCGCGTTACGACGGCGTCGCCACCTATCACGATTCCTGTTCCGGCCTGCGCGAGCTCGGCGTGAAATCGCAGCCGCGCCAATTGCTGGCCAGCGTCGCCGGCCTGACGCTCAAGGAAATGCGCGACTGCGAAGTCTGCTGTGGTTTCGGCGGCACCTTCGCGATCAAGTACGGCGACATCTCGGACAAGATTGTCGAGGAAAAAACCGGCAACATCCGCGCCTCCGGGGCCGACACGCTGCTTGCCGGCGACATGGGTTGCCTGCTCAACATGGCCGGCAAGCTCGAACGCGCCGGCGACCGAACCAAGGTGCGGCACATTGCCGAAGTCCTGGCCGGCGTCGCCGGACCAGCGGTGGGCGAGCCCGGAGAAGGCGCATGAAGGCGACCAGCCGCGCTTTCAAAGCCAACGCGCGCCACGCGCTCGGCGATCCCAATCTGCAACGGGCAATGGTCAATTTACGCACCGGCTTTGCCGAGCGCCGGGCCCATGCAGTATCGCAGCTGCCGGAATGGGAGGAGTTGCGCGAGCAGGCGGTGGCGATCAAGAAGGACGCGCTGGCGCATCTCGACTTTTATCTCGAAGCCTTCGAGCAGAAGGTGATCGCCAACGGCGGACAAGTCCATTGGTGCCGCAACGCCGCCGAAGCCAACGAAACCGTGCTCGCAATCTGCCGGCGCCTCGGCGCCAAGACCGCCACCAAGGGCAAGTCGATGATCGGCGAGGAGATGGGCGTCAACGACTTTCTTGAAGCCAACGGCGTTACGCCGGTCGAAACCGATCTTGGCGAATATATCATCCAGATCCGCCACGAGCCGCCGAGCCACATCATCGCGCCCGCCGTCCATCTGGTGAAGGAGCAGATCGCGCAGTCGTTCCGCGAGACTCATCGCGATCTTGATGCGGAGCGGCCGCTCAACGATTCGCGCCAGATGTGCGATGAGGCGCGTGCGGTCCTGCGGCCGCGTTTCCTCGCCGCCGATGTCGGCATCACCGGCGCCAATTTCCTCGTCGCCGAAACCGGGTCGAGCATCATCGTCACCAACGAGGGCAACGGTGACCTGACGCAGACGCTGCCCAAGGCGCACATCGTGCTCGCCTCGCTCGAGAAGGTTGTGCCGACGCTCGAGGATGCGACCACGATCCTGCGGTTGCTGGCGCGTTCGGCCACCGGTCAGGAATTCTCGTCCTACACGACGGTCTCGACCGGACCGCGCCGCCGCGACGACGCCGACGGCCCCGGCGAATATCACGTCGTGTTGCTCGACAACGGCCGCAGTGCGCTCTTGGGCGGCGAATTCGAGGACATGCTGCGCTGCATCCGCTGCGCCGCCTGTCTCAACCATTGCCCGGTCTATCGCGCGATTGGCGGCCAGAGCTATGGCTGGGTTTATCCCGGACCGATGGGCTCGGTGCTGACGCCGTCGCTGATCGGCGTCGAACAGGCCGGCAACCTGCCCAACGCCTCGACCTTTTGCGGCCAGTGCGAAAGCGTCTGTCCGATGAAAATCCCGCTGCCGAAGATGATGCGCCATTGGCGCGAGCGCGAGTTCCAGCGCCATCTGCCACCGCCCGCTTATCGCCTCGGCCTCGCCGTATGGGGGTTCTTCGCGCGCCGACCGGCGCTCTATCGTCGGGTCGCGGACGTCGGCGCCCGCGTTCTGGCCTATATTGGCCGCGGCCGCTTCCGCGCGCTGCCCTTTGCGGCGGGCTGGACGCGCACGCGCGATATGCCGGCACCCGAAGGCCGCAGCTTCATGAGCCTGTGGGCGGAACGCCAAGGGCAACGGAAATCATGATGAACAGCTCGCGCGATCTGGTCCTCAATTCGATCCGCCGCTCGCTCAAACGCGGGCCGCTTGCGCCGGAAGCCGCAGCAGCGTGCGAAGCCCGCCTAGCAGCGCACCGCCGCAATCTGATTCCGGCGCGCGCGCGGACGTTGCCGCCGCGCGGCCAGGTTGAGCTCTTCGTCAAAATGGCCGAAGCGGTGAACGCCACGGTCGCGCGCGTCCGGCACGCGAACGAAGTGCCGGCGGCGATTACCGATTATTTGACACGGCTCAATTTGCCGGCGCGGCTGGTGCGGGCGCCCGATCCGGCGCTCGATGCGCTGCCGTGGGCCGAGCGGCCGCTGCTCGAAACCAGGCGTGGCGTCGCCGAAGATTCCGACCCGGTCGGCGTCACCGCCTGCTTTGCCGCCGTCGCGGAGACCGGAACCTTGATGCTGCACTCCGGCGCCGCCGGCCCGACACGCAACAATTTCCTGCCCGACACGCACATCGTCGTGCTGCGAGCGAGCCAAGTGGTCGCGGCTTACGAAGACGGTTGGGATCGGTTGCGCTCGGCGCGCGGCCGCGACGGCAGCCTCGCCATGCCGCGCACGGTCAACTTCATCACCGGCCCGTCGCGCACCGCGGATATCGAGCAGAAGATCGAACTCGGCGCGCACGGGCCACGCCGGTTGCACATCGTGCTCATCGACGATGGCGAGGCAGCTTAAGGACGAGGATCGTTCGCTGTGGCGCGCCGCCATGCGCGGCGTCAAGCCGTTGCCAACCGCGCGGCATGCTTCGGAAGAATCTCCGCCAATCCCGCGCCGGCCGGAACCGCACGATGGCGGCGCGCCAGTGCGCACGGCCGCCCGCCTGCACGGTGAAGCCGCGAAATCCGCGCGCGCAGCCGGCGGCATCGACCGCCGCACCCTGACACGCATCAAACGCGGCGAGCTGGGGGTCGACGCGCGCCTCGATTTACACGGCTTGACGCAGGAAGCGGCCCATCGCGCGCTGGTGCGCTTCATCGCAACCGCCGCCGCCGACGGCGCACGCCTGGCACTGGTGATCACCGGCAAAGGTCGCAGCGGCGAAGGCGTGTTGCGCGCCGCGGTGCCGCGCTGGCTGGCCGAGCCGGCGACGCACGCGCGCATCCTGGCGGTGACGCCGGCGCCGCCACAGCTCGGCGGCAGCGGCGCGCTTTGCGTCCTGCTGCGCCGGGCACGCGAGCGGGCGGTGCGAACATGACGCCGTTCGGCATCAAGCTGCGCGCCATCCGCGCCGCGCGCGGCATTCGCCTCAAGGACATGGCCGCAAACCTGGGTGTCTCGGCGGCCTATCTCTCGGCGCTCGAGCACGGACGCCGCGGTCGGCCGACGCACGCCATGGTGGTGTCGATCTGTGCCCAGCTCGGCATCATCTGGGACGAGGCTGACGAGCTGATGCGCCTCGCGCGCATCTCGCATCCGCGTATCACCGTCGATACTGCCGGGCTTTCGGCCGAAGCGACCGAGCTGGCGAACCTTCTCTCCGAGCGCATCCGCAAGCTGCCGCCGGCACAGGTCACACGTTTGCTCAAGCTGCTCAACACCGCGCCATCCGGGCCGCCACTGCGCCGCCGGCGGGCGGTGAATGCGCGTTGACCTAACCACTCCGGGTTTCCCCTAGAATGCTGCCGGAGAATCGGGAGAGCGGCGGAAAACGGTTGTTTTCGGCCGCCGCAGCACCGCAGGCTTTATTGCCCAATCTGCGGTTCGTGCGCCTCCGATCGCCAGCGATCTTGCTCTCGACCGTCCGATTGACGCCGCCGCCGTGGGCGTGCACGGCACTAGACGCTTTGGAGACCCAGCTTGGCTATCGGCACAGTGAAGTGGTTCAACTCACAGAAAGGTTACGGCTTTATCCGTCCGCAGGACGGCGGCAAGGACGTTTTCGTCCACATATCGGCGGTCGAACGCGCCGGCATGGGCACGCTCAATGAGGGGCAAAAGCTGAAATACGAGATTGCGCGCGATCGCGGCAAAGATGCCGCCGCCAATCTCGCGCTGGCCGAATAATCGACTTTCGACCGGCCACCCCGATAACGGCCGGATCTTGAAGGGCGTTCCGCTCCCCCGGACGCCCTTTTCTTTTCCGTCGCGTGCGGCCAGTTACAGAATGAACTTCGATAGGTCGGCGTTCTTGGCGAGCGCTCCTACGCGCGTGCGCACGTAGTCACGGTCGATTGCCAGCACGGTGCCGGGCGGCTGGTCCGACGCCGTGTAGCTCGCTTCCTCGAGCAGCCGTTCGAGCACGGTGTGCAACCGGCGCGCACCGATGTTCTCGACGCTGGTGTTAATCTCCTCGGCCAGCGCCGCAATCTCCTCGATCGCCTCTGCCTTGAAGTCGAGCGTGACGTTCTCGGTCGCGAGCAGCGCCTTGTACTGCTTGATCAGGCTCGCCTCTGGCTCGGTCAGGATGCGGCGGAAATCGTCGCGCGTCAGCGGCTTGAGCTCGACGCGGATCGGCAGCCGGCCTTGCAGCTCAGGCAGCAGGTCCGACGGCTTGGCCAGATGGAACGCACCCGAGGCGATGAAGAGGATGTGGTCGGTCTTCACCGCGCCGTGCTTGGTTGCCACTGTCGTGCCCTCGATCAGCGGCAGCAGGTCGCGTTGCACGCCTTCGCGGCTGACGTCGCCGACGATACGCTCGCCGCTGCGGCCGGCGATCTTGTCGAGCTCGTCGATAAAGACAATGCCGCTCTGCTCGGCAGCGGCGATCGCTTCCTTCACCACCTTCTCCTGGTCGAGCAGCTTGTCGCTTTCCTCGCGCAGCAGAACCGGCTGTGCCTCGGCGACAGTCATGCGTCGCGGCTTGGTTCGGCCGCCGCCAAGCTTGCCGAAGATATCGCCGAGATTGATCATCCCGACCTGCGCGCCGGGCATGCCGGGAATGTCGATTGTCGGCGTCGAGCCGCCCGCATCCTGGACCTGGATCTCGACTTCCTTGTCGTCGAGCTCGCCCGCCCGCAGCATACGGCGGAATTTGGTGCGCGTATCGGGACCGGCGCCCGGACCGACCAGCACATCGAGCACGCGGTCCTCCGCAGCGACCTCAGCTTTGCTGTTCACATCATTGCGCAGGCGGTCACGCGTCAGCCCCAACGAGACTTCGAGCAGGTCGCGCACGATCTGCTCGACATCGCGGCCGACATAGCCGACTTCGGTGAACTTGGTGGCTTCGACCTTGATGAAAGGCGCCTGCGCCAGCTTGGCCAGCCGCCGGGCGATCTCGGTCTTGCCGATGCCGGTGGGTCCGATCATCAGGATATTCTTGGGCAGCACCTCGTCGCGCAGCTCGGGCGGCAGCTGCTGACGCCGCCAGCGGTTGCGCAAGGCGATGGCGACGGCGCGCTTGGCGTCGTTCTGGCCGACGATATGGCGATCGAGTTCGGAAACGATTTCGCGCGGACTGAAAGCGGCGTTCATTGCGTATCGAGCGATTCCAGCGTGATGTTGCGGTTCGTGTAGATGCAGATGTCGGCAGCGATCACCATCGATTTGCGGACGATGGCCTCGGCGTCGAGGTCGGGACGGTCGAATAAGGCGCGTGCCGCGGCGAGCGCATAGGGCCCGCCGGAGCCGATGCCGATGATGCCGCTTTCGGGCTCCAGCACGTCGCCGGTGCCGGACAGCACCAGCGAAACCTCTTTGTCGGCCACCGCCATCATGGCCTCGAGCCGGCGCAACAGCCGGTCGGTGCGCCAATCCTTGGCAAGCTCGACGCAGGCGCGGGTAAGTTGGCGCGGATATTCCTCGAGCTTGCCTTCGAGCCGCTCGAACAGCGCAAATGCGTCCGCGGTCGAGCCGGCGAAACCGGCGAGCACCGTATTGCCGCCAAGCCGGCGCAACTTCTTGGCGTTCGACTTGATGATGGTGCTCCCCATCGTGACCTGACCGTCGCCGGCGATCACGACTTTGCCGCCCTTGCGCACGGACAGGATCGTGGTGCCGTGCCAGGACGCCGCGTTCTGATCTTGCATGGGGCCCTTTCGAGGCAGGAAACGGCCCTAAATGTAGGCAGCGGGCGGCGTTAATCAAGCCACAGAGCGGGCTGCGCTGGTACGGCGCGGGCACGCCTGCTACAAGACCGCGGCAAGGAGTTGATTTCGATGGCGAAAACCACCGCCAAAGCGAAGGCCAAGCGCGGCCGCACGATGCCGAAGGGGCGCGTCGCCGAAGTCGAGCGCACGACGCGCGAGACCCGCATCCGTGCACGCGTCAATCTCGATGGCGCCGGCCGGGCGAACATACATACCGGCATCGGCTTCCTCGATCACATGCTCGATCAGCTGTCCCGGCACAGCCTGATCGATATCGAACTCGAGGGCCAAGGCGACCTGCACATCGACCAACATCACACCACCGAAGATTCGGGCTATGTCGTCGGCGAGGCAATTGCGCGCGCGCTCGGTGACCGCGCCGGCATCGGTCGCTGGGGCGAAGCGATGGTGCCGATGGACGAGACGCTGACGCGTGTCGCGCTCGACGCCTCGAACCGGCCCTACCTGATCTGGAAGGTGAAGCTATCGAAGCCGAAGCTCGGCGAGATGGACAGCGAGCTGTTCAAGGAATGGTTCCAGGCCTTCGCCCAGTCGGCCGGTGTGACGCTGCACGTCGAGAATCTCTACGGCGAGAACAACCACCACATCATCGAATCCTGCTTCAAGGGTCTGGCGCGGGCGTTGCGCCAGGCGGTTGCGATCGATCCACGCCGCGCCGGTGCGGTGCCTTCGACCAAGGGCGTGCTCGGCGGAAGCCTCTGATGTCGACGGTGCTGATCGATTACGGCTCGGGCAATCTGCGCTCGGCCGCGAAGGCGTTTGAACGCGCGGCGCGTGAGCAAGGACTGGATGCGACGGTGACGGTCACCGGCGATGCGCGCGCGCTTGCCGCCGCCGATCGCATCGTGCTGCCGGGCGTCGGCGCCTTCGCCGACTGCAAGCGCGGCCTGGCCGCGCTGCCGGGCATGATCGCGGCGCTGCAAGAGGCGGTGATCGCCCGCGGCCGGCCGTTTCTCGGCATCTGCGTCGGCATGCAGCTGATGGCGACGGTCGGGCGCGAATTCGAAACCGTAGACGGCCTCGGCTGGATTCCGGGCGAGGTGGTGCCGATCGCACCGGGTGATCCGGCGCTCAAAATCCCGCACATGGGCTGGAACGAACTCAAGCTTGCGGCGGCGCATCCGCTCCTCGCGGGCCTCAAAAATGGCGACCACGCCTATTTCGTCCACTCGTACCAGCTCGCGGCACGCGAGCAACGTCACGTCATGGCGACGGTCGACTATGGCGGGCCGATCACAGCCGCAGTCGGGCGTGATAATCTATTCGGCGTCCAATTCCACCCCGAAAAAAGCCAGGCGACCGGGCTACGGCTGATCGCCAACTTCCTGCGGTGGAAACCGTGATCATCTACCCTGCGATCGACCTCAAGGACGGACGCTGCGTGCGCCTGGTGCGCGGCGCGATGGATAGCGCAACGGTCTTCAATGACGATCCGGCGGCGCAGGCGCGCAGCTTCGCTGCCGCCGGCGCGGCATGGATCCACGTCGTCGATCTCGACGGTGCCTTCGCCGGCAAACCGCGCAATGCGGCGGCGGTCGAAGCGATCGTCAAGGCGGCGCCGGTGAAGGTGCAGCTCGGCGGCGGCATCCGCGACGCGGCGACGCTCGAAGCCTGGCTTGAAAAGGGCGTGGCGCGGGCCGTGTTGGGGACTGCTGCGGTCAAGAATCCGAATCTGGTGCGCGATGCTTGCCGGCGCTGGCCGAGCCGGGTAGCCCTTGGCATCGATGCGCGCAGCGGCAAGGTCGCCGTCGAAGGTTGGGCCGAAACCTCGGCGATCGCCGCACTCGATCTGGCCCGGCGCTTCGAAGACGCGGGCGCGGCCGCGATCATTTACACCGACATCGACCGCGACGGCGCGCTGCAGGGCGTCAATGTCGATGCGACGGCGGCGCTCGCCCGTGCGCTCAAGACGCCGGTGATCGCCTCGGGCGGCATTGCCTCGCTCGACGATTTGGCGGCACTCAAGGCCGCACGGATTCCGGGCGCGATCGTCGGCCGCGCGCTTTACGATGGCCGCGTCGACCTCAAGTCGGCGCTGGCGTTGGCGGCGGCCTAAATGCTCAAGGTTCGCGTCATCCCCTGTCTTGACGTCAAGGACGGCCGCGTCGTCAAAGGCGTCAACTTCGTAGATTTGGTCGATGCCGGGGATCCGGTCGAGCAGGCCAAGGTCTACGACGCCGAGGGCGCCGACGAGTTGACTTTCCTCGATATCACCGCCTCGGCCGAAAACCGGGAAACTCTCTACGACGTCGTGCGGCGCACGGCCGAGCAATGCTTCATGCCGTTGACCGTCGGCGGCGGCGTGCGCACGGTCGAGGACATCCGGAAGCTGCTGCTGGCCGGCGCCGACAAGGCCTCGATCAACACCGCCGCCGTGGCGCGACCCGAGCTGGTGCGCGAGGCCGCCGAGAAATTCGGTAGCCAGTGCATCGTCGTCGCCATCGACGCGAAGCAGGCCGGCGGCGGCAAATGGGAGGTCTTCACGCACGGTGGCCGCCGCGCCACCGGCCTGGACGCGGTCGAATGGGCGAAGCACATGGCGGCGGAAGGTGCCGGCGAGATCTTGCTGACTTCGATGGACCGCGACGGCACCCAACGCGGCTTCGACATTCCGCTAACCCGCGCGATCGCCGATGCCATACCGATTCCGGTGATTGCTTCGGGCGGCGTCGGCGCGCTCGCGCATCTGGTCGAAGGCGTGCGCGATGGCCATGCCAGCGCCGTGCTCGCCGCGTCAATCTTCCACTTTGGCACCTTCCGCGTTACCGAAGCCAAGGCGGCGCTGGCGGCCGCTGGAATCGCAGTGCGCCGTTAGCCGGCCTTGCGCGTCAGCGCGGCGCGGATTTCGGCGGTCGTGCGATTGACGATGTCGAGCACGCGCTGTTGCGCTTCGGGCGAAGCCTCGCGGGTTTCGCGGACAGCGGCCCGCAGCGCATGCCATGCAGTTCGGAGCTCGGACCGGTCGTCTTCCTCGATCGCCTCGCCGGCAAAGAAGCGGCGCATGCGGTCCATTTTGCGGGCGACACGCTCGAACTGCGCGAACATCGCGCGTACCGTCTCGCGGTTCTTATCGAGCGCGGCCTTGCCGGCTTCTGTGACGCGATAGAGCTTCTTGTTGCCGTCGGATTCGACTGCGGCGTGACCGAGCTCTTCGAGATAGGTCAGCGCCGGATAAACCATGCCGGGACTTGGCACGTAGAAGCCACCGGTCCGTTCGGTCAATTCCTTGATCAGGTCGTAGCCGTGGCGCGGCTGTTCTTCGAGCAGCGCCAGGATGAGCATCTGCAACTCGCTGCTGCCGAGCTTGCGTCCGGCGCTGACGCCACGCGGACCGAAGCCAACGCCTTCCTCGATCCACCAGCCGAACCGGCCGTAGCCGTGACGATGGCGCATGAATCGCCGGCCGCCGGGGCCGAAACCCATACATCCGTAACGCATCTAAGTACTCCCTGTTTATGTACGAGCAGTCGTATGATATATCTTTAGCATATATGAGTCAAAGCCGGAGCGGCCGCGAAAAGGCATTCGGCGGCTGGCTTGCAATGGAGGCGAAACCTGTCAGAAATCGCCGACGACCTGCGAGGCAAGCCATGAACGACATCGACGGCACGACTCTCGACCGGCTTTTCGCTGTGATCGCGGCGCGGCGCGGCGCCGATCCGGCCAGCTCCTACACCGCCAAGTTGCTGCGTGAAGGCAAAGGCGTCATCGCCAAGAAGCTTGGTGAAGAGGCGATCGAGGCCGGCATTGAAGTGGTCAAAGGCGACCGGCTGCGGCTCGTCGCCGAAAGCGCCGATCTGCTCTATCACCTGCTGGTGGCCTGGGCCGACGTTGGAGTCGCGCCGGCCGATGTTTGGCGGGCACTCGAGGCGCGCCAAGGCCGATCGGGCATCGCCGAAAAACAATCACGGACCGGCGGCTGACGGTGACGTACGACCGCAACAATATCTTCGCCCGCATCCTGCGCGGCGAGATTCCGTGTCAAAAGGTTTACGAAGACGCGCACGTTCTGGCGTTCAACGACATCCGGCCGCAGGCGCCGGTCCACGTGCTGGTCGTTCCCAAGGGCGAATATGTATCGCTCGACGATTTCGCCGCCAAAGCGCCACCGGCCGAGCAGGCGGCGTTCGTCGCGGCGGTCGGCGCGGTCGCGCGTCAGCTTGGATTGGCTGAAAGCGGCTACCGGATCCTGGCCAATCACGGCGACGACGCTGGCCAGGAAGTGCCGCATTTTCACGTCCATATTTTCGGCGGCAAACGCCTCGGCCGCATGTTGCCGCGCGAATAGGCGGCGTTCTGGCAGCCGCCGTAAGCGCTTCGTTAACCATAAAATTCTGCGTATTTACCAAGGAAATCTGCGGTTTTCCGGCGCAGTCTGCGCTAAAGTTTTACGCGCTTTAGCTGAAAATTAACCATAACAAACGTCTAATCAGCGCCACGGTACGGACCGAGGATTCGATGTTGACCGACGCGTTGATCCACCCAGTGCTCGACTCGCTGCTGCGTTACTGGAACGACAAGCGCGGTGCCGAGCGCCTCATGCCCGAACGCAAGGATATCGATCCGCTCGAAATGGGCGCGCGGTTGCTGCCGCATCTGCTCCTGTGCGACCTGCTTGAGCGCGGCAACCGCATCCGGTTCCGCGTCGTCGGCACCAACATCGTGCGCCGTTGGGGTTTTGAGCCGACGGCGAAATATCTCGACGAAGGCCTTGGCCCCTATTTCGCGACGCTCGGTGAATTACACCATGCCTGCTTCGCCGAACGGGCGCCGATCTATTCGGTGAGCGCGTTCCGCTGGGGCGTCAATCGCGAGCTCGAAGCGCATCACCTGCTGCTGCCGCTGTCCAAAGGCGGCTTCGAGCCGGCGATCGCCCTGGCCGGCATCGCCTTTCGTTCGGATGAAGTGTTTCCGCCGCAGATCCGCAACCTGAACGGCGTCGCACGGTTCGAGGAGCGTTACCGCACGATCGTCGACATGTCCGAACAGCCGGCACGCCGCGTCGGAATCGCCGGCCGCAACGTCGCGTAATCGACTTACGCCATTCCCACGCAAGCGGCAATCCAGGGCAAACATTCAGATCTGATTTCTGGATCCCCGCTTTCGCGGAGGTGACGCGAGGATTGTTCGCGTCAGATTTCGATCTGGCCGCCGAGCTCGACCACGCGGTTCGACGGAATACGGAAGAATTCCGTCGCGTTGATCATGGTGGCCTGCAGGAAGATGAACAGCCGCTTCCGCCAGCGCCAGAAACGCGGCGTCGAGGCGCTGACCAGGACCTTCTCGCGGCCGATGAAGAACGACGTCTCCATCAGGTTGAATTTAAGGCGCATCAACCGGAGCTGTGCCAGCGTGCGCGGAATATTGGGCTCGTCGAGGAAGCCGTAGCGCACCGTCACGGTGTGAAAATTGTGTTCGAGGTTCTTGACCTCGAGCCGCTGATCGTCGGGCACATGCGGAATGTCGCAGGTATCGATCTTCATCAGCACGACGCGCTGGTGCAGCACCTTGTTGTGCTTGAGATTGTGCAGCAGCGCCGCGGGCACCAAATCGGGATTGGCGGTCATAAACACTGCTGTGCCGTCCACCCGTTCGGGATGGCCGGGTTTGATCGTGTCCAGGAACGTCGACAGCGGCAGGGCGCCCTTGGCGCGCTGGGTGGCGAGGCGATCGCGCCCTTGCATCCAGGTCGACATGATGACGAAAATGCAAAGGCCGACGGCGAGCGGAAACCAGCCGCCTTCGACGAACTTGAGCAGGTTGGCCGAGAAGAACAGCAGGTCGACGCACAGGAAAAAGCCAAAGACCAGCGTCGCCTGCACCGGATTCCAGCGCGCAACGCCGACCGAATAGACCAGCGCCAGCACCGTAGTCAGCGTCATGGTGCCCGTAACGGCAATGCCGTAAGCCGCACCCAAATTGTCCGAGCTCTTGAATCCGAGAACCAGAAATACGACCGCGATGAACAGCATCAAGTTCACGCGCGGCACGAACACCTGGCCGATCTCGTCTTCCGAAGTGTGACGCACCTGGAAACGCGGCAAATAGCCGAGCTGCACCGCCTGGCGCGTCATCGAAAACGCGCCCGAGATAACCGCTTGCGACGCGATCACGGTGGCGATGGCCGCCAGAACCACCAGCGGATATAGTCCCCAATTCGGCGCGAGCCGATAAAACGGATTCTCGATCGCGTCCGGATTCGCCAGCAGCATTGCGCCCTGGCCAAGATAGTTAAGCATCAACGCCGGAAACACGAACACCATCCAGTCGGTGCGGATCGGCCGGCGTCCGAAATGGCCCATGTCGGCGTAGAGCGTCTCACAGCCGGTGAACACCAGCACCACGGCACCCAGCAGCAGGAATCCGCGCAGCGGGTGGCCGAATAGCAGGCGAATGCCGTACAGCGGATCAAGCGCCCACAGGATTCCCGGCTGGCGCACGATCTCGATCAAGCCGAGTACGCCGATGACGATGAACCAAACGACGAGAATCGGGCCGAACAGGCCGCCGACCATGCCGGTGCCGCGGCGCTGCATGGCGAAGAGACCGAGCAGCAGCAGCAGTGTGATCGGAATGACGTAGGGGTCGAATAGAGGCGTGGCGACCTTGAGGCCTTCGACCGCACTCAGCACGGAAATTGCCGGCGTGATCACGCCGTCACCATAGAACAACGACGCGCCAAGGAGGCCGGCGGCGAGAATCCACCAGCGCAGCTTCGGCCGGCCGATGGCGGCGCGCAACGCAAGCGCCGTCAACGCCAGGATGCCGCCTTCGCCGCGGTTGTCGGCGCGCATGATCACCGAAACGTACTTGACCGTGACGACGACGATGAGCGCCCAGGTGAGGAGCGACAGCACGCCATAGACGTTGGCGTGCGTAATCACACCGCCGAGCTCGACGAAGCACAGCTTGACGGTATAGAGCGGCGAGGTGCCGATGTCGCCGTACACCACGCCAAGCGCGCCCAGATACAGATTCTGGTGACGCATGCGGTGGTGGTGCCCGTTGAGCGCGGCCGTCTGGGCCATCGAGGCGATGTCTAAATTCGTGGCGCGGGATTGGAAGGCGCCGTGTTTAGCCCTTCCGCCGCACGGCCGCAAGCGCGTCGGAGAACTTCCTGTTAGCTCAGGGACATAACCCCGATGTCGGCGACTACCGGACGATCACCGAGCCCTTCATCGTCGGGTGAATTTTGCAAAAATATGCGTAGGTGCCCGGCTTCTCGAACGTGAACGAGAATGTGTCGCCGGTGTCCAGCGGTTGCGATCCGAACAGCGGCTTGGCACCCGCGGCTGTGACAGTATGTGCGTCGCCGTCCTTGTTGATCCAGGTAACGGTGGTTCCCGCTTTCACCGTGAGCGTCGCGGGTCCGAACGCGAAGTTATTGATCAAGACTTGGTTGGGGCCCGCCGCTTGCATCGCCGCGTCGGCCGGCATCGCGCCGGCCATATGGCCCATGTTGCTCATGTCATGGGTCATCGACTGCGCGCGCGCCGGCGTCAGATTGGCGATGCCGAAGGCAACAGCGGCGACGAACATCGCCGCGCCGACCGGCCGGTGTGCAATCCTTTTCATGGCGCCCTCAGGTCCCGAGCGTTGTATCGGCCAGAGCCATGGTGTGGCCGGTGACCGAAATCTCGCGCACGCCGAGTACGCTGCGCAGCTTCTCGGCCGGCACCTTGAGCGGCCCCGGCCCCGGCCCTTGGCCGGCCGTTGGCTGCGGGTAGGCGGTTGACAGAGCGGTTTGGAACGTGACGTGGCCCTCGACCTTCTGCACAACCTGATGGATGTGGCCGTTGAGCACCGTGACCGAACCAAATCGCTTGAGATAGGCGATCGCCTTGTCCGCGTCGTCGGTGCCCCAGCCCCATTGCGGATAAAGCGACCACATCGGCATATGCGCCATCACCACGATGGGCGTGCTGGTAGTGCGGCCGTTCAAATCTTTCTCGAGCCACTCGATCTGTTCGTCGCCAAGATGGCCTTGGCCGTTTGCCTGCAAGCCGACGACGTTGACCAGCGCGACGAAATGCACGCCGCCCTGGTCGAAGCTGTACCAGCCGCCGGTTTTGACGTCGGGATTGAAGCGCGCGAAGAACGGCTTGCCATCGTCGACCAAGGTGTCGTGCTCGCCGGGGATGTAATGGACCGGCAGTTTCGCGGTCTTCATCATCTGCTCGGCGGCATCAAACTGCTCGGGCTTTGCCAAATGGCTGACATCACCGGTGTGTACGATCATCGCCGGCTTCTGCGGCAGCGTCGTGATGCGCTGCAGCGCCGCAGTCAGCGTGCCGTTCGGATCGGGATTGGCGTCGCCGTGGAAACCAATATGCGAATCGCTGATCTGGACGAAGGCGAAGCCGCTGGCGGGCGCCGCTTGCGCCTCATTGGTGGCGAGCCTGAATGGTGTCGGCACGCCGCCGACCACCGTCCACAGGGTGCCAGCGCCGGCCCAGGCCATGCAGCGCAGCAGCGATCGGCGCGAAGACGCGGCGCCGGAGGCGGTGGAATCGCGGCCGAATACGGTGTCGTCCATGGTGGATCTCCGCGGCAGGGGTTACGACTGGCGCGGATATAGATCGAAGCCGCCGGCGCTTTATTCGCGCCGATGCGAGTTTTTTCTCACGCCGCCGTGAATAAACCGCGCCGTGGTCTGGTCTCCTCAGGGTAGAGCCGATATGCGGCGTGTTGAACGGTGGATTCGTCGCCGCCGCCGCCGCCGCCTATACTGATGCCCGGCAGCGGGCGACCGGGTGCGAGGATATGGGGCACGAAAGTGGTCGTGATTTCGCAAGCTCGGTCCTGCCGCATCTCGATGCGGCCTATAACCTCGCGCGCTGGCTCATGCGGGAGCC
>DASQHO010000044.1:0-16631 GCA_035632055.1 Allostellaceae bacterium | reverse complement strand
ACGATTGCGACATCCGTTGCGGTTTCCGTCATCGCGCGTACCATGCAGGCGCGCCGCGGACGGCGCAACCCCGCGGTTGCGGCGCGAAAGGCCGCAGCCTAAAACAACGCCGTGGGTGGAGGTGCCGCGCTTGTTCTTGCCCTGGCCAACGAGGCCGCGACCGGCCAGGTCGCCGCGCATCTCGCGCGCCTGGCGCAGCGGGGCGACGTGATCGCGCTTAAGGGCGAGTTGGGCAGCGGCAAGACCACTTTCGCCCGCGCCTTCATCCGCACGCGACTTGGCGAGACGATCGAAGTGCCGAGCCCGACATTCACCCTTGTTGAGATTTACGGTGGCGGCGACTCGGCGCCGGCGATCTGGCATTTCGATTTGTTCCGCCTGAACAGCGCCGACGAGGCGCGCGAGCTCGGCTTTGAGGAAGCGCTGGCGGACGATATCAGCCTGATCGAATGGCCCGAACGCCTGGGGCCGCTGCTGCCGGCCGAACGGCTGGAATTGACGTTCGGTGCGGGTCCGACGCCCGAATCGCGCAGCCTGACGGTTCAGCCGTCGGCAGTGTGGCGCGCGCGAATCGAGGGGCTGTCCGGTGGTTGACCGCGCACTATTGATCGAACGCTTTCTCGACCAGGCGGGTTGGAGCGAAGCCAGGCATGCGCCGCTGCCGGGCGATGCCTCGTTCCGGCGCTATGTCCGGCTGCATGGTCCCGACAAACGTACCGCGATGCTGATGGACGCGCCGCCGCCGCACGAGAACGTGCGGCCCTACTTGGCGGTGGCCCGGCTGCTGCGTCGCTTGGGTCTCGGCGCGCCGGCGATCTACAGCCAGGATGCAGAAAACGGCCTGCTGCTGATCGAGGATTTCGGCGACGATACGTACACGCGGCTGCTGGCGAACGGCGAGACCGAGGAGGCGCTTTATACGCTCGCGGTCGACGTGCTGATTGCCCTGCGGCAGCGGTTTACCGCCGAGGAAATGAAAGCGGCGACATACCTCGCGCCGTATGACGACCAGCGGCTGCTCGATGAAGCGGCACTGCTGATCGATTGGTACTGGCCGTCGGTTACTGGCAAGCCGGTCGATCCGACGCTGCGCGCCGAATATTTGGCGCTCTGGCAGGCGGCGCTGCCGGCAGCGCGCAAGCTGCCGGCGACGCTGGTGCTGCGCGATTTCCATGTCGACAATCTGATGCGGGTGCCCAACCGCACCGGGCTGCTTGAATGCGGCGTGCTCGATTTCCAGGACGCGGTCATCGGCCCGCCGAGCTACGACCTGGTTTCGTTGCTGGAAGACGCGCGGCGCGACGTCACCGCCGATCTTGCGGCGCGCATGAAGCAGCGTTATCTCGCGGCGTTTCCCGAACTCGACCGTGCCGCGTTCGATGCCTCGTATGCGATCCTTGGCGCGCAGCGTAGCGCCAAAATCGTTGGCATCTTCACCCGGCTGTGCGTTCGCGACGCCAAGCCGCAATATCTCGCGCACATCCCGCGTGTCTGGCGCATCCTGCAACAGGGCCTGAAGCACCCGGTGCTGGCGCCGGTGGCGGCTTGGTTCGCGCGCCATATTCCCGAGGCCCAACGCAAAATTCCGCCATGCCGTCCAGCTGCCTGAATGTGCCCGACAGCGCGATCGTGCTCGCCGCCGGCCGCGGCAAGCGCATGGGCGCGCTCACCGACCAGACACCCAAGCCGCTGATCCAGGTCGAAGGCCGTGCCCTGATCGACCATGTCCTCGATCGCCTCGTGGTTGCGGGCATCAAGCGGGCAGTCGTCAACCTGCATTACATGGGCGATGCCATTGCCGCGCATCTGGCGCGGCGGCGGGACATCGCGATCGAATTCTCGCGCGAGACCGAAGCGCTCGAAACCGGCGGCGGCGTCGTCAAGGCGCTGCCGTTGCTGGGCGAAATCTTCTACGTCCTCAACGCCGACGTGTTCTGGCTCGACGGCGCGACGATGGCATTGCACCAGCTGGCAGCCGGTTTCGATCCGGCGCGCGACGATGCGCTGCTGCTGATGCAGCCGACAGCGCGCGCCGCCGGCTACGAGGGGCCGGGCGATTTCATGCTCGATCCGACCGGTCGCGTGCGCCGCCGTCGCGAGACCGAGATTGTGCCGTTTGTCTTCGCCGGCATCGAAATCGCGCACCGGCGGCTGTTCGGCGACGCCCCGACTGGCGCCTTTTCGATCAACCGATTGTGGGATCGGGCCATCGGCAACGGCCGCTTGCGTGGTCTGGTGCACGATGGCGAGTGGTACCACGTCGGTACGCCGGAAGGCCTCGCTTTGGCTGACGCCCGCGTTCATCTGAACGGATTTGAACGCTAGCGCGATGGGCGCAGTATTCACGATCGACGCTGGCGTGTCCTTTCTGGACGCGCTTGCGGCGGGGCTGATGGCGCGCACCAGCGGGGAGCCGCTGGCGCTCGCGCGCATGACTGTGCTGTTGCCGACCCGTCGCGCCGCGCGGTCGCTGGCCGAGGCGTTCCTACGCCAAGGCGATGGTCGGCCGCTGCTGCTGCCGCGTCTGGTGCCGGTGGGCGACGTCGACGCCGAAGAACTGGCGATCCTTGCCGATGAAAACACCGGCGACGATGCGATGGATTTGCCGCCGGCGGTGCCCGATCTCGTGCGCCGATTGATGCTCACGCGGCTGGTTCTCGGCTGGGGCCAAGCGCGCACCGGCGCCGGGCCGGCGAGCGCCGCCCAGGCCGCGCCGCTTGCCGCCGAGTTGGCGCGTTTCCTCGACGAAGTGTCCGCCGAGGGTTGCAGCCTTGCCAACCTCGATCGCCTGGTGCCGGCAGAACATGCGGCGCACTGGCAGCAGGTGGTCAAGTTCCTCGCCATCGTCTCCGATCATTGGCCCAAGGTTCTGACCGAGATCGGCTGTCTCGATGCTGCCGACCGGCGCAATCGCGTGCTTGAGCGCCAAGCCGAAGCCTGGCGGCAGCGCCCACCTGCGGATCCGGTGATCGCCGCCGGCATCACCGGGGGCGTGCCGACAGTGGCTGCGCTCGTTGCCACGGTGGCACGGCTGCCGACCGGCATCGTCGTGCTGCCGGGTCTCGATCGCGAGGCCGATACGGTTGAGTGGGATGCGATTGCCGTCGATCCGGCGCATCCACAATATCTGATGGCACACCTGTTGGCGCGGCTCGAACTGCTGCCGGCGCAGGTCGCCGTCTGGCCGACGGGTAGCGGCGCCAATCGGGCGCGTGTGGCTCTAGTGCGCGCCGCACTCGCGCCGGCTGCGCGCAGCCATCGCTGGGCCACGCTCGGCACGCTGCCGGCGATGGCGATCGAAGGCGTCACGCGCGTCGATTGTCCGGGGCCTCAGGAAGAAGCAACGACCGTTGCGCTGCTGATGCGCCGCCAGCTCGAACGGCCGCGTGCGACCGCGGCGCTGGTCACGCCCGATCGCGATCTTGCGCGCCGCGTTGCCGCCGAGCTACGTCGCTGGGATATCGACGTCGACGATTCCGCCGGCACGCCGCTCGCCAAGACGCCGCCGGGCGTGTTCCTGCGCCTGCTGCTGGCCTGTGTCGCCGAGGAATTCGCGCCATTGCCGCTGCTGGCGCTGCTCAAGCATCCGCTGGCTGCATGCGGTCTGGCTCCGGTGGAATTCCGCGAACTGGCGCGCCGGCTCGAATTCGCGGTACTGCGCGGAACGCGCCCCGGCCCGGGCATAGACGGTTTGAGCGCCGCGATCGGCGACCGCGCGCTTGCCGAGTATGTGCGCCGGGTCGGCCGGGCGCTGGCACCGCTGATCGAAGCATTTGCCGCCGATACGATTGAATTGTCGTCGCTGGCGGAGGCGCATATCCGCGCCGCCGAAGCGGTTGCCGCCAGCGATGGGGAGGGCGGCGATCGCCGTTTATGGCGCGAGGAAGCCGGCGAGGCCGCGGCGGTCTGGTTCAGCGAATGGCTCGGCGCCGCGCGCGATTTTCCCAAGGTCGCCGGCGCCGAATACCCAGCGCTGTTCGAATCGTTGATTGCCGCGCCGGTGGTACGGCCGGCTTATGGACGGCACCCACGGTTGTTCATTTGGGGCTTGCTTGAAGCGCGGCTGCAGCAGGCCGATTTGGTCATCCTGGGTGGACTCAATGAAGGCGTCTGGCCGGCGCGGACCGATAGCGATCCGTGGCTGTCGCGACCGATGCGGCGCGATTTCGGGCTGCCGCCACCGGAGCTCCGTGTCGGCCGCGCGGCGCACGATTTCGTCCAGTGTCTCGGTGCGCGCGAGGTCGTGCTGACGAGGGCCGCGCGCGTCGAAGGCAATCCCACCGTGCCGTCACGTTGGCTGTTGCGGCTCGAGACTGCGCTGCGCGCCGCCGGTCTCGGCGGCAAACTGGACGATGGCGCGCCGCTCGCCTGGCAGGCCCGGCTCGACGATCCCGGTCGGGCACGGCGCGTCGATCCGCCGGAGCCGCGACCGCCGCTCGAGGCTAGGCCACGCCGGCTTTCGGTCACCGAAATCGAGACCTGGTTGCGCGATCCCTACGCGATCTATGCCAGGCGTGTCCTCGGCCTCGAGGCGCTCGACCCGATCGATGCCGATCCGGGCGCGGCCGATCGCGGCCTCTTCATCCATGCGGCGCTGCACCAGTTCCTGCAGGAATTCCCGCATGCGCTGCCCGATGATGCCGAAGCGCGGCTCATCGAGATCGGTCGCAATTGTTTCGGCGAGACGCTGCAGCGTCCCAACGTGCGCGCCTTCTGGTGGCCGCGCTTCGAACGCATCGCCGCGTGGGTGATCGAAGCCGAACGCGAGCGCCGCGCGCTCATCGCGCAGAGCTTCGGCGAGATCGGCGGCAGCCTGACGTTGCCGGCGGCATACGGTCCGTTCACGCTGTCGGGAAAGGCCGACCGCATCGACCAGCTCACCAACGGCGGTCTCGCCATCCTCGATTACAAAACCGGTGCCTTGCCGAAAAAAGGCGAAGTTGAGTCCGGCTATGCGCCGCAGCTCGCGCTCGAGGCGATGATCGCGGCAGCGGGCGGTTTCGCGGGAATTCCCCCGGCGCAGGTCGCGGCTTTGATTCATTGGAAATTGTCGGGCGGCGATCCGCCGGGTGTTGAACGCGTCGACGCCGAGGGTGCGGCGGCAACCGCGGCACTCGTTGCGGCGGCGCGGCGCGGTCTCGAACGGCTGATCGCCGCCTTCGACGATCCGGCAACGCCCTATCGCGCCTGGCCGCAGCCCGATAAGGGGCCGCGTTATTCGGACTACACGCATCTTGCCCGGGTGAAGGAATGGCTGCCCGGCGGCGGTTCCGACGAATGAGCGCGCGGCCGAAATCCGATCCTGGCGCGCAACAGCGACTGGCCGCCGATACGGCCGCCTCGGTCTGGGTCGCAGCTTCGGCCGGCACCGGCAAGACCAAGGTGCTGATTGACCGCGTGCTGGCGCTCCTGCTCGCCGGCAGCGAACCGGCGCGCATTCTCTGTCTCACCTTCACCAAGGCTGCTGCCGCCGAGATGGCGATCCGCATCGGCAAACGGCTCAGCGATTGGGCAACAATGCCTGAAGCCGAGCTGCGCAAAGAGCTCATTGCCTTGATCGCAGGCGACGTTGATGGCGACCAAATCGACCGCGCACGGCAACTCTTTGCGCGCGTGCTCGATGCGCCCGGTGGCATGCGGATCGAGACGATCCACGCCTTCTGCCAGTCGCTGCTGCGGCGCTTTCCGCTCGAAGCCGGCATTCCGCCGCACTTCCAGGTCATGGAGGAACGCAGCGCCGCCGAAGCGCTGGAACACGCCGTGGCCCATGTGCTCGACCGCGCGCGCGACGGTAAGCCCAAGGTACTCCAGGCCGCGCTCGACACGGTGACGGAGCGCGTCAGCGAAGAGCGCTTTGTCGAGCTTATCGGCATGCTGGCGGCTGAGCGCGAGCGCATCGCTACGGTGCGCCGGGCCGGCGATGCCCAATTCGAGGTGGAGCTCCGCGTGCGCCTGGGTTTGCGGCCTGGCGAGACACCGGACTCGATCGTCCGTCAGGCCTGCAAGGACCAGACGTTCGATGGCGGCGCACTCAAGCGCGCGGCCCGTGTTCTGGGCCAGAGCGGTTCGTCGATGGATGCGAAGGCCAGCCGCGCCATGGGCCAGTGGCTGGGCCGGGTGCGCGGCCGCGTTCACGGCTTCGACGATTATTGCGGCGCCTTTTTTACCCAAGAGGGCGACCGGCGCGCGCGGCTGGCCACGAAGGCGGCGTCCACCCTCGACCCTTCCATCGTCGCGGTGCTGGAAGCGGAGGCCGAACGCCTCGAAGCGGTACGGGCCCGGCGCGACGCGGCCCGTCTCGCCGGCACGACAGCCGCGTTGATCCGGCTCGCCGGCGCGGTGCTCGACAGCTACACCGCCTATAAGACGAACCGCGCGTTGCTCGATTTCGACGATCTGGTGCTGAAGACCAAAGACCTGCTGCGCCGTCCGGGTGTGGCGCCGTGGGTGCTGTTCAAACTCGACGGCGGCATCGACCACATCCTGATCGACGAGGCCCAAGACACCAATCCCGACCAGTGGGAGGTGGTTGCGGCGCTCGCTGAGGAATTCTTCACCGGCGAAGGCGCGCGCGACCGTTTGCGTACGGTCTTCTCTGTCGGCGATCCAAAGCAATCAATCTTCAGCTTCCAGCGCGCCGACCCGGCCAAGTTCGTCGCGATGCAGGAACATTTCCGCAGCCGCGTCGAGGCTGCCCAACAGGAATGGCGGCGGGTCAGGCTCGAACTGTCGTTCCGCTCGGTTGCCGCCGTGTTGCGCACGGTCGATGCGGTATTCGCCGATTCGCGCGCCGCCGCCGGCGTGATCTTTGCCGAGGAGGCAATCCGGCACGAGCCACACCGCCTCGGCGTGGCCGGCCTCGTCGAGCTCTGGCCGCCCGTCACGCCCGATTCCGGCGAGCCGCCGACGCCATGGGACGCGCCCTTGAGTCAGGCGCGGCTCATGCTGCCGCGCGCCCGGCTGGCGGAAGCAATCGCCGCCAAGGTTAAACGCTGGATCGATACCGGCGAGCGGCTCGAATCGAGCGGCCGGCTGATCCATGCCGGCGATATCCTGGTGCTGGTGCGGCGGCGCGATCCGTTCGTTGGCGCATTGGTGCGCGCGCTCAAGGAGCGCGACGTGCCGGTCGCCGGAGTCGATCGCATGGTGCTGGCGGATCAGCTCGCGGTGCAGGCTCTGGTGGCGCTGGCGCAATTCCTGCTGCTGCCGAGCGACGATTTGACGCTGGCGACCGTGCTGAAAAGCCCACTTTACAGCTTCGACGAAGACCAGCTGTTTGAGCTCGCCTGGCGGCGGTCCGGCCGATTGTGGGGCGCCCTGCGGCAGCGCGCCACTGAGAACGCGACGTTCAAATTCGCTGCCGACGAGCTGACGGCGTTGCTGGCGCGCGTCGACTTTATTCCGCCGTTCGAATTATTCGCCGAAGTGCTGGGCGCGCGCGGCGGCCGGCGCAAAATCCTGGCACGGCTCGGCGCCGAGGCGAACGACCCGCTCGACGAGTTGCTCGCCGCCGCACTCGCGTTCGAGCGTGATCATGGTCCCTCGCTGCAGGGCTTCCTGCATTGGCTGGTGCTCGGCGAGCTTGAGGTCAAGCGCGATCTTAATAACGAGGCCGGCCGCGACGAGCTGCGCGTCATCACCGTGCACGGGGCCAAGGGGCTGCAGGCGCCGATCGTCTTCCTGCCCGACACGCTGGCGGTGCCGCAGCAATCGCCGGCCATCGTCTGGACCGACGACGGATTGCCCTTGTGGCTCGCTGAAGGCGACGCGCCGGTGGCGAGGGCCGCGGTCGAGTTCGCCAAGCAGCGCCGCGACGACGAATATCGCCGGCTGCTTTATGTCGCGCTGACGCGGGCCGCGGACCGGCTTTATGTCTGCGGTTGGACCGGCGAGCGCAAGACGCCTGAGGGCGCGTGGTATCCGTTTATCCGCGCCGGTTTGAAGGCCGCCGGCGGCGAAGCGTTCGCGTTCGATGCGATGGACCTTATTGGTACAGACGGCTGGCGCGGCGAGGGGCTGCGTCTCGTCACACGACAGGACGCCAAGCGGGAGGAGGAATCGACTGCGCGCCGCGCCGCCGTGCCGACGGTGAGTGCGCTGCCGCTTTGGGCGACGGCGCCGCCGTCGCCCGAACCGGCGCCGCCCAAGCCGCTGCAACCGTCGCGGCCGTCGCGCAGCGAGCCGCCGACCCGGTCGCCTTTGGGTGCCGACGATGGCCAGATCTTCCGCAAAGGCCTGATCGTCCATCGCTTGCTGCAAAGCCTGCCGCGCGTCGCGCCGGAGCAGCGCGCGGCGGCGGCCAAGCGTTTCCTGGCGCGACCGGTGCTCGGTCTCACGCCGGCCGAGCAGGCGGATATCGCCGCCGAAACGCTCGCCGTCTTGGCCGCGCCCGAATTCGCGCCGCTATTCGGGCCGGGCTCCGAGGCCGAAGTGCCGATCGTCGGTCTCGTGGGCGAGCGCGCCCTGTCAGGCCGCATCGACCGGTTGCTGGTGACCAAATCCGAAGTTGCCATCGTCGATTACAAGACGATGCGGCCAGTGCCGTCGACCGAGGCCGAAGTGCCCGAATCCTATCTCGATCAGCTCGCCGCGTATCGGGCGGCGCTGGCGCGCGTCTATCCCGGCAAGTCGGTACGCTGCGCCCTGCTGTGGACCGAAGGGCCGAAACTGATGTGGATTTCAGCCGCTTCGCTCGCTGGACGCGCCGCCTGAATGCGGATTTCAAGCCCCGAGCCATGCGATTGCCGCGCGGGAGCCTCGCTTGACCCTGTTTCCGGCGCTCGCCTAAGCTGCGCCCTTCGCTGGCACCTGGAGCAACGCACGCATGAAACCGAACAAGGTAACCGACTCGTCGTTCGACGCCGATGTGCTCAAGGCGCCGGGCCCAGTGCTGGTCGATTTCTGGGCCGAATGGTGCGGTCCGTGCAAAATGATCGCGCCGTTTCTCGATGACATCGCCGTCGAGATGGGCGGCAAGGTGACGGTCGCCAAACTCAACATCGACGAAAATCCGCAGACGCCGAGCAAGTACGGCGTGCACGGCATTCCGACGCTGATGCTGTTCAAGAATGGCCAAGTGGCAGCGACCAAGATCGGCGCGCTGCCCAAGTCCAAGCTGGTCGAGTGGGTGCAGTCCGTCCTCTAGGCCGCTACCCGTTGGCGGCCAGGACTTTTCCCGCCAAATAAAGCGAACCGCAGATCAGAGTGCGAGCGCCCGGGGCGCTGGCCGCGCCGACGGCATCGCGCAGGGTTTTTGCCGGCTTGGCGTCGATACCGAGCTGTCGGGCCACCGCGGCGCTTTCCTCCGCGCTCAAAGTATTTGCTTCGCCCGGAATTGCCACCGCGCTCAAGCGCGCAATGTACGGCACCAGCGGCTTGAGGAAGGCCGTGGCATCGTGCGTCTTAATCATGCCGAAGACGAGCCCCGTGGGCCGCCGCCAGCCGGCAACGAAGCGGGCCAGTGCCTCGCTGCCGGCGGCATTGTGCGCACCGTCGAGCCAGAGCTCGGCGTCCTTTGGCAGCGCTCTGACCAAGGGTCCACGCCGCAGCTTTTGCAACCGCGCCGGCCATTCAACTTTGGCCATGCCGCGCGCCAGCGCCGCCGGGTCAGGCGCGAAGCCGGTCAGGCATTCGAGCGCGGCCAGCGCGGTGCCGGCGTTGTCGTATTGATGCGCCCCGGCAAGGCCGGGCGGCGGCAGGTTGAGCATCTGCCGGCCGTGATAAATCAGCCCGCCGCCTTCCGCTTGTTTGACGGACCATTCGCGCCGATGACGGAACAGCGGCGCGTGCAGCTCGGCCGCGCGCTCATTGATCACCGCATCCGCCTCGGGCGTCTGCGGCCCGACCGCAACGGGCACACCCGGCTTGAGAATGCCGGCCTTCTCGAAGGCGATGGCGGCGACGGTCTCGCCAAGAAAATGCTGGTGATCGAGCGAAACCGGCGTTAGCACCGCCACCGCCGGCTTGGCGATGACGTTGGTGGCGTCGAAGCGGCCGCCGAGGCCGACTTCGAGCAATGCGATATCAGCGCTTTCGCGCGCGAAAGCGAGAAAGGCCGCGGCCGTGGTGATCTCGAAAAAAGTGATCGGCTCGCCGGCATTGGCGCGCTCGCATTCCGCGAGTAGCGCGCCGAGCATCTTTTCGGGAATCGGTTTGCCGGCAAGGCGAATGCGCTCGTGGAAACGAACGAGGTGCGGTGATGTATAGACGTGGACGCGCTTGCCGTGGGCCTCGAGGAAGGCACGCAGGAAAGCGACAGTCGAGCCTTTGCCATTGGTGCCGGCGACATGGATCACAGGCGGCAATTCATCCTGAGGATCGCCGAGCGTCTTCAGCAGCCGCATGACGCGGTCGAGCGACAGGTCAATCAGCTTGGGATGGAGCGTTAGCAGGCGCTCGAGGATACGGTCGCTCGGCGCCCGGCGCGCGGTCAGGCGCGATCCCATCCGCGTTCCGGTTTCGCTGGCGCCGCGATCGCCGGCGGCCCCTTGCGGACGAGCAGGCCGAGGATACGGTCGAGCGTCGCCTTGAGGTCGCGGCGATGCACGACAATGTCGACCATGCCGTGTTCAAGCAGATATTCCGAGCGCTGGAAGCCGTCGGGCAGCTTCTCGCGGATGGTTTCCTCGATCACCCGCGCGCCGGCGAAGCCGATAACCGCGCCCGGCTCGGCCAAAGTCACGTCGCCGAGCATGGCAAACGACGCCGAGACGCCGCCGGTGGTCGGATCGGCCAGGATCACGATGTATGGCCGCCGGCTTTCCTTGACCATCTCGACCGCGAGCGTGGTACGCGGCATCTGCATCAGCGACAGGATGCCTTCCTGCATGCGCGCACCGCCGGAAGACGGAATGACGATCAACGCCGCCTCCTGCAGTACGGCGAGTCGCGCCGCCGACAGCAGTGCTTCGCCGACGGCGATGCCCATCGAGCCGCCCATGAAGCCGAAATCGAAGGCGCAGATCACCGTCGCCGCGCCGCCGACGGTGCCGTGCGCCACCAAAGCAGCATCGCGTGTCGGACCTTTGGCGCCTTGTGCCTCCTTGAGGCGCTCGGCATAGCGTTTGCGGTCGCGGAACTTGAGCGGATCGACCAGCGTCTTGGGCAGTTCGATCAGCGTGTATTTGCCGTCGTCGAATAGCATCGCCAGCCGCTTGTCCGGCGCCAGCCGCAGATGGTGGGCGCAGGCGGCGCAGACGTGCAAATTGGCTTCGAGCTCACGGTGGAACAGCATCTGCCCGCAGCCCGGACATTTGTGCCAGAGATTGTCCGGCACCTCCTTCTTGGCGACGACGGCGCGGATCTTGGGCAGGACAAAATTGGTGAGCCAGTTCATTGTGCCGCCCGGGCCGGATGACGCGGCCGCGCCTTGCGTATGCCCGCGGCGAGCGCCGTGACATCCTTGAGCACCGCCGGCACCAGGGTCGCCTTGGCCTTGCCGCGTTTGTCGAGATTCTTGGCCAGCCGGTCGACCAGTGCCGAACCCACCACTGCGGCGTCGGCGACGCGCGCCACCTCGGCCGCTTGAATCGGCGTGCGGATGCCGAATCCGACGGCGACCGGTAGGCTGGTGTGGCGCCGCAGCCGTGCAACCGCGGCGGCGACGATGTCAGCGCGCGCCGATTTGGTGCCGGTGATGCCGGCAATCGCCACGTAATAAACGAAGCCGCCGGCGTTGGTGAGAATCACGGGCAGGCGTTTGTCGTCGCTGGTTGGCGTCGCTAGGCGGATGAAATCGATACCGGCGGCACGCGCCGCCAGGCAAAGCTCGTCGTCGTGCTCGGGCGGCAGGTCGACGATGATCAAGCCGTCGCAGCCCGCGGCTTTGGCGTCCCTGACGAACCGCGGCACGCCGTAGCGATAGATCGGATTGTAATAGCCCATCAGGATGGCCGGCGTATCGTTGTCGGCCTTGCGGAAGCGGCGCAGCACGTCGAGTGTCTTGGCCAGACTCATGCCGGTCTTGAGCGCGCGCAAGCTGGCCGCCTGAATCGCCGGACCGTCGGCCATCGGATCGGAGAACGGCATGCCGATCTCGATCAGGTCGGCGCCGGCCTTGGGCAGGCGAGCCAGGAGCTTTTCGAAGGTCGCGCGGTCGGGGTCGCCGCACGTGAGATAGGTGACGAGGCCGGCGCGGCCTTCGGCATGCAGCTTGGCGAAGCGCGCGGTGATGCGGCTCACAGCTTGGCTCCGAGCATCGCCGCCACCGTGTTGACGTCCTTGTCGCCGCGGCCCGAAAGATTGATCACCAATAAATGATCGCGCGACAGGTCGGGCGCGCGCCGCGCCGCCGCCGCGACGGCGTGTGCCGATTCGAGCGCCGGAATGATGCCTTCGAGGCGCGTCAAAAGTTGGAATGCCGCCAGCGCCTCGCGGTCGGTCACCGTCACGTATTCGACGCGCTTCTGCTCGAACAGCCACGCGTGCTCGGGCCCAACGCCGGGATAATCGAGACCGGCGGATATCGAATGGGTGTCGAGTATCTGACCGCCCTCGTCCTGCAGGTAATAGCTGCGGTTGCCGTGCAGGACCCCCGGCGCACCGCCGTTGAGCGAGGCTGCGTGACGGCCCGTGGACAGGCCTTCGCCGGCGGCCTCGACGCCGATCATCGCGACGTCGGGATCGTCGAGGAACGGATGGAACAAGCCCATGGCGTTCGAGCCGCCGCCGACACAGGCGACGAGCGTGTCGGGCAACCGATCCTCGGCCCGCGTCATCTGGACGCGGACTTCGTCGCCGATCACGGTCTGAAAGTCGCGCACCATCGCCGGATAGGGATGCGGGCCGGCGACCGTGCCGATGAGATAGTAAGTGTCGTCGACATTGGCGACCCAGTCGCGCAGCGCCTCGTTCATTGCGTCCTTGAGGGTGGCGGTGCCCGACGTCACCGGCCGCACTTCGGCGCCCAGAAGTTTCATGCGAAAGACGTTGGGTTTCTGGCGCTCGATATCGGTGGCGCCCATGTAGACGACGCACGGCAGGTCGAACAACGCACACACCGTGGCGGTCGCGACGCCGTGCTGGCCAGCGCCGGTCTCGGCGATGATGCGGCGCTTTCCCATCCGCCGTGCCAGCAGGATCTGGCCAAGTGTGTTGTTCACTTTGTGCGCGCCGGTGTGATTGAGATCCTCGCGCTTAAGATAAATCTTGGCGCCGCGGCAATGCCGCGTCAGACGTTCGGCGAAATAGAGCGGCGACGGCCGGCCTACATAATGCTCGAGGTAATAGCGCAGTTCCGCGGTGAAATTTGGATCGCGCTTTGCCGCTTCATAGGCGCGCTCGACTTCGAGGACGAGCGGCATCAGCGTCTCGGCGACGAAGCGTCCGCCGTGAATGCCGAACAAGCCGCGGTCGTCGGGCCCGCCGCGAAAGGTGTTGGGACCTGCCATCTCGAATGTGCGCCTGGGGTCGCCTGGGGACGGCAGTTTTACCCCTAAACCCTTGAGCCTCAAAGGCTCATTTAGCGCGTCAGAGGGCGCCGACCGCTGCCAGGAAGGTGCGAATTTTAGCCACGTCTTTGACGCCCGGCGCGCTTTCGACGCCCGACGACACGTCCACGGCGGTGACGCGTGCGATACGCACCGCCTCGGCGACAGTGTCGGCGGTCAGGCCGCCCGACAGCATCCACGGCAGCGACCACTGACGGGCGCGCAGCAACTCCCAGTCGAAGGCGAGCGCGTTGCCGCCCGGCCGGGTCGCGGCCTTGGGTGGCCGCGCGTCGAACATCAGCCAGTCGGCTGCACCGTAAAAGCGCGGCGCAGCGGCAAGTTCGCTTTCGCTGGCCACCTTGATCGCTTTCATCACCTGTTTGCCGAAGCGCCGTTTGATCTGGGCGACACGCTCCGGTGTTTCCTCGCCGTGCAGTTGAACGATGTCCAGCGGCGCTGCCGCCAGCACGCGCTTCAGAATCTCGTCGTCGGGATCGACAAAGACGCCGACGCGCGTCACGCCCGCAGGCACGCTGCGAACCAACGGCCCGGCCTGCGCCGGAGTCAAGTTACGCGGGCTCGGCGGAAAGAATACGAAGCCGACGAATTGCGCGCCGCCCGCGATCGCGGCAGCGACCGTCTCAGGCGTCGACAAGCCGCAGATCTTGGCGGCGATGTTCACGGCTTGCGGATTTCCGCCAGCATGGCGCGCGCCGCTGCCGGCGGACTGGGTGACCCGGTGATCGGACGACCGATAACCAGATAGTCGGCGCCGGCCTGCACCGCATCGCGCGGACCCATGACGCGCTTCTGATCGCCATGGCCCAGCGAACCGACGCGGATGCCGGGCACCACGAGGAGGAAATCAGGTCCGACAAGCCGGCGCAGTTCCGTAACCTCGTGCGGCGAGCAGATGATGCCATTGAGTCCACTGTCTTTCGCGAGCACCGCCAGGCGTTTGACCTGCTCTCCCGTCGGGCCCTTCTGGCCGACCGCTTCGAGATCGCGCTCGTCAAGGCTGGTGAGAACGGTCACGCCCAAGAGCTTCATGCGCGTCTTGCGCGCCGCTTGCTTCGCGGCTTCGGCCGCCGCCTGCATCATGGCACGGCCGCCGCTGCAATGGACGGTGAGGAACGAGGGCTCGAGCGCCGCCGCCGCCTTCACCGCGCCCGACACCGTGTTGGGGATGTCGTGCAGTTTCAGGTCGAGGAACAGCGGCAGCCCTTGGGCGACGTCGTGCACGGCGCGCGGGCCGTTGGCGGTAAAGAACTCGAGGCCGAGCTTGATGCCGCCGACGGCACCTTTGAGCTCGCGCACCAGGTTCATGGCCTTTGCCGGATCGGCCAGGTCGATGGCGCAGAGGATCGGGTTGGCGGGCTTGTCGTTCATGGCAGGCTGGATATACGGGATTCACGCCTCACGGCGCGAGCGCATTTTCCAATCCCTGCTTCGCCGCCGCCAGGTCTTCCAATGCATGGCCGACCGACTTGAAAAGCGTGATCTGGTCGTGAAACCGCCGTCCGGCGCGGGTTCCGCGGGTCAGGTCGAAGAGATCGCCAGCGACATCGTCGGGGTTGAACGTGCCGGCGCGGATCGGTTGGACCAGATCGCCAGCCTCGGCGAGCGCCGCATCGCGCGTATCGACGAAGACCCGGGCGCGATGCAGGGTTTCATCGTCGGCCTCGCGCAGTGCCGGCGCGGCGCCGCCGACGAGGTCGAGATGGACGCCGAGCGGCAGCCAGTGGCCCTTGAGAACCGGCCCGGCTTCGGCGGCGATGCAGCAGACGATGTGCGCACCGTTGACCGCGCGCTGTAAATCGTCAGTGGCCGCGACCTTGAGCGTACGTTGCGTCAGCCGATGCGCCAGGCGTTCGGCCGCTCCGGTATCGCGGTCCCAGACCAGGACGTTGCGGATCGGCCGCACGCTGGCATGCGCGGCGAGCAGATGCGGTGCGAGCAGGCCGCTGCCAATAATCAGCAGCCGCTCGCAATCGGGCCGCGCCAGATAGCTTGCGGCGAGCGCCGAAGCAGCCGCCGTACGGCGTGCGGTCAGGGCGGCGGCGTCGAAAACCGCCAGTGGCTTACCGGTGTGCGCCTCGAACAGAACATAGGCGCCCTCGGCGACAGGCTCGCTACCTGTGGCGTCGAATGCCGCTGTGATCTTGACGCCGAACTTGTCGCCGATTCGCCACGCCGGGTTCAGCTGCAATGCCGCCGATGCGCCGTGTGGCGTCGGGATGGTGTGGCGGGTTGGCTGCGGCGCTATCGTATCGGCGGACCGGAAGGCCTGGCGCAAAGCCTCGATCAGTGACGGAAACTCAAGCACATCGACGGCTTCGCTCCAGCCGAAGGCACGCATCCTAGCCGTCGGTTCCGGGCAGCGACCGCGGCGGCGGCGCCGTTGGCCGGCTCGAGCGCAGGCCGTCAATCTCGCGTTCGAGTGCGGTGATGCGCTTGGCGCGCAGCCGCGATTCCCGGCGCGTCCCGCTGCCGCCCAGCCAAGCGAGCAGCATGCCGATCAGCAGTCCGGCCAGCAGCGACAACAGGATGACAAGAAACAGCCGTGTCTCAATTTCGAACGGGAACGGCCACAGCGTCAGGGTGACGCGCGCCCGGTTCGAGACCGCGAACACCACCAGAACCAGCGCCAACGGCGCTGTCACCAACCAGTGAAACAGTTTCATCCGTTAATCGGCCGCGTGCGCGGTCGCCCATGACTTGGCGCTTGTCGCCAAGTCACCAAAACGCAATGGGCCAACCCTGCGCGACCGGGTTGCGCGTTCGCTCAAGGCCGCTCGTTGAGCCGCTCGCGCAGCTCCTTGCCTGTCTTGAAAAAAGGGATGTGTTTCTCGCCGACCTGGACGCTTTCGCCGGTGCGCGGATTGCGGCCCATCCGTGCGCCGCGCCGCTTGACCGAAAAGGCGCCGAAACCGCGCAGTTCAACACGGTCGCCGCGCGAAAGGGCAGCGGCGATCTCGTCGAAAACGGTGGACACAATGCGCTCGACATCACGCTGGTAGAGATGCGGGTTGCGCTCGGCCAGCCGCTGAATCAGTTCAGATTTGGTCATTGCGCAGCCCAGGCCCCCCGCCGCGTTAAAGCATTGGAAACCCTGCCAAATCCAACCCGCCCCGTCAAGAAAGCCGGCGCGGGCCGGCGGCCGGGTTTCAGCCGCCGGATTTCTCGTCCCGTTCGCTCTTCCGG
>DASQHO010000043.1:0-6699 GCA_035632055.1 Allostellaceae bacterium | reverse complement strand
GTTTCCTTTGCAAACCGCCTAGAGTCGCAACTTCACCTTGGGGGACGTGGGCGTGGGGCGACTCGAACAGGCGGCCGGTCGACTGGAACAGGCGGTGATCCGCCTCGAATCGGCGATTGCCAGCGTTTCGGGCCGTACACCGGCGCGCGCCGATACCTCCGCCGCCAAGCCGCCGGCAGACGTTGCGGCGCGAATCGATGCGGTGATCGGCCGCCTCGATCGGGTGTTGGAGGGCTAATGCCGCAAGTGACGGTCGCCATCAACGGTCGGTCCTATATCATTGCCTGCGAACCGGGCGAAGAAGACCGCGTGCGTCAGCTTGGCCGCAGCATCGACGCCAAAGTCGTCGGTTTTGCCAAGGATGCGCCGCAGGCCGGCGAGGCGCGGCTGCTGGTGATGGCGGCGCTGATGCTCGCTGACGAGCTCAGCGAGGCGCGCGAAACGCTCCGCCGCGCGCGCGGCTCGTCGAACGGTCCGGCGGCGGTCGACGAGGAAGCCCTGGCCAGCGGCATCGAACGGCTGGCGTTGCGCATCGAAACGGTTGCGGCGCGTCTCGAAGCAACCCAATTATAGCGTACGAGGATGGGGCTGCGCGGTGCGTTAGGCGCATGAAACCCCGGGGCCGATATCGACACCTCGGGGACTGTCCCTACCGGAGCTGTGGCTTCGGCACATGGTTCCCACCTGCGTTAGCGGGCCACGAGGGTTCGTCAAGGCCGACGGCCGACGCGGCTCCATCCTCACTTTGAATTCCGCGCGTTTCACCACATGAGCCCAAACACACTCGCAGACGTTGCCGCGCTGAAAGCAACCCTTCGGACACAGGCGCGCGAACGCCGCGCCGTGGCTTACCGCGCTACTGGCACGCAGGTCGCCGCCCAGCTCAGCAACTTTCTGCCGGAGCTTTATCTGCCGCCGCGCTGCGTCGTCGCCGGCTACCTTCAGCGCGGCTCCGAGCTCGATCCGCTACCGGCGCTCAAATCGCTGCGCAACGAGGGCTATCATTTGGCGCTACCGGTCGTCACGGCGAAGAACGCGCCTCTGGTCTTTCGCGCCTGGGCGCCGGACGATCCGGTGACGCCCGACGCACAGGGCCTGCCCGCGCCGCTACCGTCGTCGCCTGAAATCGTTCCAGAAGTTGTGCTCGTGCCGCTGGTGGCGTTCGACAGCCAGGGCCATCGTCTCGGCACCGGCGCTGGCTATTACGATCGCACGCTGCCGGGGTTGCGCGCGCAAAACCCAAAGCTGCTCGCGGTCGGCTTGGCCTTCTCCATTCAACAGGAGCGCGAGCTTCCACTCGAGGCGACTGACGTGCCGCTCGATGTGGTGATCACCGAACGCGGCGCGCAGTGGTTCCGCGGGCGCAAGGGTTGAGGGCTCTGGCATGAGACTGCTGCTCTGTGGCGACGTCGTCGGACGCGCCGGTCGCGATGCGGTTGTCGCTGAGTTGCCACGCTTGCGCCGCGCGCTCAGTCTCGATCTCGTCATCGTCAACGGCGAAAACGCGGCGCACGGATTTGGTATCACCGACAAGATCTGCGAGCAGCTCTATGCTGCGGGCTGCGATGTCATTACCACAGGCAATCACGTCTGGGACCGTCGCGAGATCATCTCCTATATCGCCGGCGATCCGCGCCTGCTCCGTCCGGTGAATTTCCCGACTGGCACGCCTGGCCGCGGCCACGGTGTATTCGCGACGCGCAACGGGCGCAAGGTGCTGGTCATCAACGCCATGGCCCGCCTATTTATGGATGCCATCGACGATCCGTTTGCCGCGGTCAGCAAGCTGCTCGACGAATATCCCCTCGGCGCGGTCGATGCGACGCTGATCGATTTCCACGGCGAAGCGACATCGGAAAAGACCGCCATGGGCTATTTCTGCGACGGCCGGGCCTCCGCGGTGCTCGGCACCCACAGCCACGTGCCGGCCGCCGACCAACGCATCCTGCCGGCAGGGACCGCATATATGAGCGACGTCGGCATGTGCGGCGATTACGATTCCGTCATCGGCATGCAAAGCGCTGGTGCCATTGCGCGCTTCGTCAAAAAGATGCCGGTCGAGCGGCTGCAGGTCGCCGAAGGTGAGGCCACGGTCTGCGCAGCGGTCGTCGATACCGACGATGCCACCGGGCTGGCGCGCCGCATCGTGCCCGTGCGAATCGGCGGAAAGCTGACGCCGGCCTGGCCCCACGAGATGGAAACCACGGCGCGCGCGCTGTCACCTTCGTAGCCGCACGCCGTAATCCTGCCATATTATCTCGGCTCAATGATCGCGGGGACAAGCGCGGTCAGATGGCTGTCGATTCACTCGATATGGTATGGTCGGGGCGAAACCACTTTGTCGCCGGATTGGCAGATGGCCGGGCATTCCCAATTCAAGAACATTATGCATCGCAAGGGCGCGCAGGACAAAAAGCGCGCCAAGGTCTTCACCAAGATCATTCGCGAACTGACCACGGCGGCCAAAACCGGCTCGTCCGATCCCGACACCAATCCGCGGCTGCGCGCCGCAGTGATGGCCGCCAAGGAAGCCAACATGCCGCGCGACACGATGGAACGCGCGATCAAGCGCGGCAGCGGTGGCGGCGAGACGGAGAATTACGAGGAAGTGCGCTACGAGGGCTACGGCCCGGGCGGCGTGGCGGTGATCGTTGAAGCGCTCACCGATAACCGCAATCGCACCGCAAGCGAAATCCGCGCCGCATTCACGAAGGCGGGCGGCAATCTCGGCGAGAGCAACAGCGTCAGCTTCCTGTTCGATCGCGCCGGGCAGGTTGTATTTCCCGCCACCGTCGATTTCGACGCGCTGTTCGAAGCCGCGGTCGAGGCGGGTGCCAACGACGCCGAGGTTCAAGGTGACGAGCGCGTCGTGACTTGCGCGCCCGACGAATTCAACGCGGTGCGCGATCGGCTCGAGCGTAAGTTCGGCGTGCCGAGTTCCGCGCGGCTAGTCTGGCGCCCAAAAACCAATTCGCCGATCGGCCGCGACGAGGCCGAAGCGCTATTCAAGCTCCTCGAGACATTGGAGGACAATGACGACGTGCAGAACGTCTTCGCCAATTTCGAAGTATCCGACGACATCATGGCGCGGTTGAGCGCGTGAGTTCGCCGGAACGCTGTCGCTGAACGGATCATGCGGCTCATCGGTCTCGATCCGGGCCTGCGCCGAACCGGCTGGGGCGTCATCGACGCCGAGGGCAATCGACTGCATCATGTCGCTTGCGGCGTAATCGCGGTGGCGGGCACCGGCACGTTGGCGCAAAGGCTCGCCGAACTTTTTCGCGGACTCACCGTCGTGCTCGATCGCTATGCGCCGGCGGCGGCGGCGGTCGAGGAAACTTTCGTCAATCGCAATGCGTCGTCGACGCTGAAGCTGGGCCTGGCGCGTGGTGTTGTACTGCTCGCGCCAGCGGATCGCGGCCTGCCGGTGCACGAATATTCCGCGAACCTGATCAAGAAATCGGTGGTCGGTTTTGGCCACGCCGATAAGCGCCAGATCGCCTTGATGGTGGGCAAGCTGCTGCCCGGAGCCAACGCCTCCGCCGACGCCGCCGATGCGCTGGCCGTCGCTATCTGCCACGCGCATCATGCGCGCAGCGCGCAGGCCTGGGTCGGCCGCGCGCTGGCGAGCGAGGTGCGGCGATGATCGCGATGCTCGCCGGCCGGCTCGACCAGGTCGCGGCCGACAGCCTCGTGCTCGACGTCAATGGCGTCGGCTACCACGTCTTCTGCTCGGCGCGCAGCCTCGGCCGCCTGCCGGCGCGCGGCGAGCCGCTGCGGCTCTACATCGAAACCCACGTGCGCGAGGATCATATCCACCTATTTGGATTCCCCGACGAAGCTGAACGTGCCTGGTTCCGGCTGCTGCTGTCGGTCCAGGGGGTCGGCGCGCGCATCGCCATGGCGATACTCAGCACGCTAGTACCGGCCGAGCTTGCCACCGCAATCATCGCACAGGACAAGGCCTCGATCACGCGCGCCGAGGGCGTCGGGCCGAAGCTCGCCGCCCGTATTTTGACCGAATTGAAGGACAAGGCCGCTGCGCTGGCGCCGGTCGCGGTTGTCGCCGACGCCGCGGACGGCGCGACTGCGGATGCGGTTTCGGCGCTGGTCAATCTCGGCTACACGCGCGGTGACGCCTACGGCGCGGTCGCTGAAGCGGCGCGCCGGCTCGGCCGGTCGGCACGGATCGATGCGCTCATTAAAGCAGGCCTGCGGGAGCTCGGCCGATGACAGCGCCGCGCATCTTGTCGGCTGATCGCCGGCCCGAGGACGCCGAGCTTTCGCTGCGTCCGGCGACGCTGGCGGAATTCGTCGGCCAAAAGACGATGCGCGATAATCTCGCGGTCTTCATCAAGGCGGCACGGGCACGCGGCGAAGCGCTCGACCATGTGCTGCTGTCGGGACCGCCAGGTCTCGGCAAGACGACGCTGGCGCAGATCATCGCGCGCGAGATGGGCGCCGGATTTCGCGCCACCTCCGGACCTGTGATCCAGCGCGCCGGCGATCTCGCCGCTATCCTGACCAATCTCGAGCCGCGCGATGTGTTGTTCATCGACGAAATCCACCGCCTCGCGCCGGCGGTCGAAGAGGTGCTTTATCCGGCGATGGAGGACTTCGAGCTCGACCTAGTGATCGGCGAGGGGCCGGCAGCGCGTTCCGTGCGCATCGATCTGCCGGCCTTCACGCTCATCGGCGCGACGACGCGCGCCGGACTCATCACCCGACCGTTGCGCGAGCGCTTCGGCATTCCGCTGCGGCTGCAATTCTATGAAACCACCGAACTGCGCGAGATCGTCGCGCGCGGCGCGCGTGTGCTCGACATGACGCTCGACGCCGAAGGTGCCGGTGAGATCGCCCGGCGTTCGCGCGGCACGCCGCGCGTCGCGTCGCGGCTCCTGCGCCGCGTCCGCGATTTCGCCGCCGTCGGCGGCGCGGCGCGGGTCGATGTCAAAATCGCCGATGCGGCGCTGCAAAGGCTCGAGGTCGACGGGCGCGGCCTCGATGCAATGGATCGCCGTTATTTGCTGTGCATCGGCAAGAATTACGGCGGCGGTCCAGTGGGCGCCGAAACAGTCGCTGCCGCGCTTGGCGAGGAACGCGACGTCATCGAGGACGTGATCGAGCCGTATCTCGTGCAGCAGGGTCTTGTCCATCGCACGCCGCGTGGCCGCATGCTGACTGATGCCGGGTTTCTCTATCTCGATCTCAAGCCAATACGCCCCAAGGGCGCGCAGCTCGACCTGCTCGGCGCCAAGGACAGCGAGGAGGAGCCAGCGTGAATCTGCCGCGCGAAGGCCGCCTTGCCGACGGCGCCCATCTTTTTCCGGTACACGTCTATTACGAAGACACTGATGCCGGCGGCGTCGTCTATTACGCCAACTATCTCAAGTTCGCTGAACGTGCCCGCAGCGAGGCGATCCGCGCTTTGGGCGCGTCGCATGGGCGGCTGCGCGACGAATCCGGGATCGTCCTCGCCGTACACAAGCTCACCGCCGAATATCTCATGCCGGCGCGGCTCGACGACGAGCTTGTCGTCCACACCCGCGTACTTGGCGCCAGCGGCGCCGCGATCGAACTCGAGCAGACGATCACGCGCGCCGGCACGCACCTTTTCATTATGACCTGCACTGTCGTCTGCGTCGCCAAGAGCGGCCGCCCGACACGGCTGCCGCCGCCGCTTGCGGCCGCGGTCGCGCAATTCGACCCTCAAACCTCTCTAACTCCGAAGGTGATCAAAGCCAATGGCCGGTAACGTCATCGACAATGCCGTCAACACGCTCGCGAGCCCGCCGGCGCCCATCGACCAGATGGCGCTCGCCGGCTCGGCGGCGCCGCACGATCTCTCGATGTTCGCCTTGTTCATGCAGGCGGACACGATCGTCAAGCTCGTGCTCTTCCTTCTGCTGGCGGCCTCGTTCTGGTCGTGGGCGGTGATCTTCGACAAGACGAGCAAGCTGCGGCGGCTGCATCGCGACGCCGAGGAATTCGAGGAGAACTTCTGGTCGGGCGGATCGCTGGACGATCTATACGAACGTGTCGGCGAGCGGCCGGAGGATCCGATGTCCGCGGTGTTCGCGGCGGCAATGCGCGAATGGCGGCGCAGCGTGGCCAAGGGCCTGATCGAAAGCACAAGCATGCGCGCCAACCTCAAGGAGCGCGTCGAGCGCGTCATGCAGATCACGCTCGGCCGTGAGATGGATCGGCTCGAACGCTATATGCCGTTCCTTGCCACCGTCGGCTCGACCGCCCCGTTCGTCGGCCTGTTCGGCACGGTGTGGGGCATCATGAACAGCTTCCAGGCGATCGCCGCGGTCAAGAACACGAGCCTGGCGGTCGTGGCGCCCGGCATCGCCGAATCGCTGTTCGCGACCGCTCTCGGCCTGGTGGCGGCGATTCCGGCGGTCGTTGCCTATAACAAGTTCTCGACCGATTTCAGCCGCTACGCCAGCCGGCTGCAGGCCTTCGCCACCGAGTTCAGCGCCATCCTGTCGCGCCAGCTCGACGAGAAGGTTCACTGACATGGCGGCGACGCTTCCGGGACCGCGTGACGTGAGTTCGCGCTCAGCGCGCTACCGGCCGATGTCGGAGATCAACGTGACGCCGATGGTCGACGTCATGCTGGTGCTGCTAGTCATCTTCATGGTGACGGCGCCGCTGCTGACCGTCGGCGTACCCGTCGACCTGCCGCAAACTCAG
>DASQHO010000042.1:0-32278 GCA_035632055.1 Allostellaceae bacterium | reverse complement strand
AGTGAGAGGATTCGAACCTCCGGCCCCTAGCTCCCGAAGCTAGTGCTCTACCAGGCTGAGCTACACTCCGGCGCGGCGCGGTATAGCAGGCTTGCGCCCTGATACCATAGTCTTTTTCACCGGCAAACGCGGCGGCTAATGTCCGCGTTCCAGGCAGAAATCGATCGCTTCGTCGAGCGCGCGGCGCTCCGGCGAATCATGGAAGATGCCGAGCGCGCCACGCGCGGTTTCGGCATAGAGCCGCGCCCGTTCATGAGTGGCCGCGAGGGTGCCGTGGCGCTGCATCAAGGTGATGGCGTGTTCGAGGTCGCCATCGCGTTGCTCGCCGGCTTCGAGCGTACGCCGCCAGAAAGCGCGCTCGCCGTCATCCGCCGCCTTGAGCGCCAGCACCACCGGCAGTGTGATCTTGCCGTCGCGGAAATCGTCGCCCACCGTTTTACCGAGCTCGGCCTGCCGCGCCGAATAATCGAGCATGTCGTCGACCAGCTGGAAGGCGATGCCGAGATTGCGGCCATAGGCTTCGAGGGCCTTCTCCTCGGTCTCCTTTCGCTCGCCGAGCACCGCGCCGATGCGCGCCGCCGCGGCAAACAGCGCCGCGGTCTTGGCGTTGATGACTTCGAGATATTGCGCCTCGGTGGCGTCGGTGTCGTTGCTGGTGACGAGCTGCAGCACTTCGCCTTCGGCGATGATCGCCGAGGCGCGCGACAGGATATCGAGCACCTTGAGCGAGCCGTCCTCGACCATGAGCTGGAACGCGCGGCTGAACAGGAAATCGCCGACCAGCACCGACGGCTTATTGCCCCACACCGCGTTGGCGGTGGCGAGGCCGCGGCGCAATCCGCTCGCGTCGACCACATCGTCGTGCAGCAGGGTCGCCGTGTGGATGAATTCGACCGCGGCGGCGAGCGCGATGTGACGGTCGCCGCGGTAGCCGCACAGCCGCGCGCTGGCAAGCGTCAGCATCGGCCGCAGCCGCTTGCCGCCGGCGGCGATGATGTGGCCGGCGAGCTGCGGGATCAGCGCCACCGGGCTCTGCATCCGCGCCAGGATGAGCGTGTTGACCTGCGCCAGGTCGGATGCCACCAGCGCGCTCAGCCGGTCGAGCGAAACCCGGTGTTTTGCGTCCTGGTCTACATTGGCAGGCAGTGCCAAATCGTCTCTCCCCGGTGGTTGACCGCGCGCTCCGACACGGCGAGCATAGAGGGCTTGCCTTTCGGGTCAAGCGCCCCCGGCCGGTCGGCATGGCGGGCAGTCTATCCGGTTGGGGGCCAATGAAGGAACTGCTGCGCAGTAACGATCCGGTGCGGTTGTCGTGGGCCGAGGCGCTGCTGGCCTCCGTCGGTATCAAAACCGTGATCGCCGACCGGCATACCAGTGTCGTCGAAGGTTCGATCGGCGCGATTCAGCGCCGGATCCTGGTGGCCGAGGAAGATCTGGCACGCGCCCGCAAGCTGCTGGACGAAGCCGAAAGCTCGATGTGACGCCCCCTGCCGCCGCGAAGATGCCGGTCAGCGACGATGCGCTGCTCGGCGGCCGGGTGAAATTGTTACAGCCGACCGAGGGTTACCGCGTCGCCATCGATCCCGTGCTTCTCGCCGCCGCCGTGCCGGCGGGCGCGGGCGACAGCGTGCTCGATCTCGGCTGCGGCGTCGGCGCGGCTTCGCTGTGTCTCGCCGCGCGCGTGGCCAATTGCCGTGTCACCGGCATCGAGGTGCAGCGCGAATTGGTGCGGCTGGCGGGCGAGAACGCCGCGCGCAACGGCGTTGCCGACCGCGTCACCATCATGGCCGGCGATATTGCTCATCCGCCGCCGCGGCTTGAGCCAGGACATTTCGCCCACGTCATGGCCAACCCACCTTATATGGAGGCGGATACCGCCAGCCCGTCGCTGCTGCCGGCCAAGGCGACGGCAACGGTCGAAGGCGGCGCCGATCTCGCTGCCTGGGTGCGCTTCGCGCTGACAATGGCGCGGCCGCGCGGCAGCATCACGTTTATTCACCGTGCCGACCGGCTGGAGCATCTGCTGGCAAAATTCGCTGGCCGGGCCGGCGGCATCGTCGTGCTGCCGCTCTGGCCAGGCGCCGGCAAGCCGGCGAAGCGCGTCATCGTTCACGCGCGCAAAGACATCGCCACGCCGACGCGGCTCTTGCCCGGAATGGTCCTGCACGAAAACGACGGGCGCTACACCGCCGAAGCCGACGCCGTGCTGCGCGACGCGAAGGCGTTATCGCTGGCGTAATCGTTATTGCGAGTGAAGCGAAGCAATCCAGCGCGACAGTTTAGAGAATCTACTCCGCCGCTTCGAATTTCGGCTTGCGCGCGGGTTGCGACGCCAGCTCCTTGATCGGCTCGGTGCCGCCCCAGGGATGCTCGGAGACGTCGAAGACGACGCCGTCGGGTCCGCGGAACTTGGTCTCGAAGAACACGTCCTTGAGGCTTTCCGGCCGGCGCATGAAACATTCGGCGCCGAGAGTCTCGAGCTTCTTGATCCACTCTTCCAGATTATCGGCAACCTGGATGCCGAAATGATGCAGCCCGACATAGTCGAGGCCGCGGCCGAGTTGGTCGTAATTCTTGAACTTGAGGATCGCCATGTTGAGCGTGCCGTCGCTAAGGTACACGCCATAGGCGACCTGTTTCGGATCGTCGCTCTTCTTGGTGCGCGCAACTTCGCGGAAGCCGAAGCCTTGCTTATAGAACTCGGCGGTCTTGTCGGGATCGTTGGTGGCGAGGGCGATGTGGCGGATCTGCGGCATGAATCCTCCCGGACTCGCTGGCGTGACACTGATTATAACCCGGCGCGGCGGCGGACGAAATCGGCGATACGGCCGAGCGCGGCGAGCGAATTGGGCGATGTTGGCGCCTTCGTGATGAACATGTGCGGCTCGCCCGCAAATTTGTGCAACTCGGCTTCACCGCCGGCCGCGCGATACGTCGCGGTAAACCAGCCGGCGATCGCGGGATCGAGATTGTCGTCGGCCGTGCCCTGAATGAGCAGCGCCGGCGGCAGATGACTAGCGCCGCCGCTGCTGACGATGCGCTGCGGATTGCCGTCCTCCATCGTCGCCTCGTCGCCGAAGAACATCCGGTGCGCATCGAGAAAGCGCTGGATCTTCTTCGCCTGCGCCATGCGATAGCGTGCCGTCGGATCGAGCACGCCCCAGCACGACACGATGAACGCCGGCCGCGCGTCGAACGCATTGTCGCCAGGCAATGCCGCGTAACGCACATCGTCCGGCTTGAGCGCGGCGCAGAACAGGATCTGCGCGCCGCTCGACGTGCCGAGGCCGCCGACGTACTTCGGCGCGCTGCCGAACTTCGCGGCGGTGGCCTTGAGCCAGCGCAGGCCGCGATGCACGTCGGCGACCGCCGCCGGATAACGGTGCATGGGCGGCATGCGGAAATCGAGCGCCGCCACGACGACGCCGGAGCGCGCCAGCGCCTCATCGAGCACCGTGTTGTTGAGGCGGTCGCCGTTGACCCAGGCGCCACCATGGACTTCGACCAAGGCCGGGAAGGGGCCCGGCCCGCGCGGCCGGTAAAGCCGCGCCAGCAGCGCCTCGCCGCCAACCTGCTGATATTCGACGTCCTCGACGGCAATCTCGAAGCGCGGCGCGGCGGCCTGATCGGGCATGCCGTCAGTATCGCGCGGCCGCCGACTCGGGCCAAGCGCCGCACCCGGCGACGGTTGACCCCTTTTGGCTGCTCCCCTACACCATCGCCATGCCCGATTTCAGCCTCGGCAAGCTGTTGGTGCTTGCCTTCATCCTGGCCGTCGTCTGGTACGGCTGGAAATACGCCCAGCGCGTCGAAGCCATCCGGCGCGCGCTCAAGGAAGAGATCGAGCGCCGCCGCGCCGGTGCCGCGCCGGCGCCGAAGCGCGCGGCCGAAGACCTGGTGAAATGCTCCGCCTGCGGCATCTATGTGCCGTCGCGCGGCGCGCATGCGTGCGGCCGCGCCGATTGTCCGTGGCCGCGTTGAGGCGATGATGGCGGCACGCGCGGCCAAGGCTCCGAGCTTCCAGGCGCTGATCCTGCGTTTGCAGGATTATTGGGCGAAGCAGGGCTGCATCATCCTGCAGCCTTACGACGTCGAGATGGGCGCCGGTACGTTTCATCCGGCGACCACCTTGCGGGCGCTCGGACCCACGCCGTGGAACGCTGCTTATGTTCAGCCGTCGCGCCGGCCGAGCGACGGCCGTTACGGCGAGAACCCGAACCGGCTGCAACACTATTACCAATATCAGGTGATCCTGAAGCCAGCGCCGGCGCACAGCCAGGAGCTTTATCTGAAAAGCCTCGCCGCGCTCGGCATCGACGCCAAGCGCCACGACATCCGCTTCGTCGAGGACGATTGGGAAAGCCCGACGCTCGGCGCCTGGGGCCTCGGCTGGGAAGTCTGGCTCGACGGCATGGAGGTGACTCAGTTCACTTATTTCCAGCAGGTCGGCGGCATCGAATGCGATCCGGTCTCGACCGAGATCACCTACGGCCTCGAACGTCTCGCCATGTACGTGCAGGGCGTCGAGAACGTCTACGATCTCGATTACAACGGCGCCGGCGTCAAATACGGCGACGTGTTCAAGCGCGCCGAGCGCGAATACTCCGCCTACAATTTCGAAGTCGCCGACACGGCGCTGCTGTTCCGGCACTTTGCCGACGCGGAAAGCGAATGCGGCGCGCTGCTCGGCCGCAAGCTGCCGCTGCCGGCCTATGATCAATGCATCAAGGCGAGCCACTGCTTCAATCTGCTCGACGCGCGCGGCGCGATCTCGGTGACCGAACGCGCCGCCTATATCGGCCGCGTGCGCGCGTTGGCGAAGGCGTGCTGCGAGGGTTGGCTCGCGGGCGAGGCCGGCTGATGGCCGATCTGCTGCTCGAGCTGCTGACCGAGGAAATCCCGGCGCGCATGCAGGGTCTCGCCGCGCGCGAGCTGCAGCGCCTGGTCGAAATCGAGCTCAAGGATCTGAACCTCGCGGCGACGAGCATCGAGACATTCGTCACGCCGCGGCGGCTAACGCTGGCAGTTGCTGGTCTGCCGAAGATGCAGGCGGGATCGGTCGAAGAACGCCGCGGTCCACGCGTGGGGTCGCCGGAACAGGCGGTGCAGGGCTTCCTCAAATCCGCCGGCCTGTCCTCGCTCGATCAGTGCGAGAAGCGCACGACGGACAAGGGCGAATTCTGGTTCGCGGTCATCGAGCGGCCCGGTCGTGCCACGGCCGACATCCTGCCGACGCTCCTGATCGAAATCCTGCGCAATTTGCCGTGGCCGAAATCGATGCGCTTTCCCGGCGGACCGTTCCGCTGGGTACGGCCGTTGTCCGGCGCGCTCTGCCTATTCAACGGCAAGGTGCTGAAGCTCGCCCTCGGTTCGGTATCGGTCGGCAATCAGACCGTTGGCCACCGCTTTCTTGCATCGGCCGCATTCGCGGTGCGCGACTTCAAGGACTACCGCGCCAAGCTCGCGCGCGCCAAAGTCGTGCTCGATGCTGCGGAACGCCGCAAGCGCATCGAAGCCGGCCTCGCCAATTCTGTGACAAAAGCGGGACTGAAGCTCCAACACGACGAAGCCTTGCTCGAAGAAGTCACGGGACTGGTCGAGTGGCCGGTCGTTCTTATGGGTAGCATTGACACCAGCTTCATGGATCTGCCGCCCGAAGTGCTGACCACCGCCATGCGCACGCATCAGAAATATTTCGCCACGCTCGACAAGAGCGGCAAGCTCGCGCCGCGCTTCCTGCTGGTATCGAACATGGAGGCTGCCGACGGCGGCAAGGCGATCGTCTCTGGCAACGAGCGCGTGCTGAAGGCGCGGCTCGCCGATGCGCGCTTCTTCTGGGACCAGGACCGCAAGGTGAAGCTGATCGCGCGCGTCGAAAAACTGCGTGAGCGTGTTTTCCACGCCAAGCTCGGCACGGTCCAGGACAAGATGACGCGTGTCGCCAAGCTGGCCGAGACAATCGCGCCGCACGTGCCTGGCGCTGACGTCGCCAAGCTGCGCCGCGCCGCCGCGCTCGCCAAGGCCGATCTGTCCTCTGGCATGGTCGGTGAGTTCCCCGAGCTGCAAGGAATCATAGGCCGCTATTACGCGCTCCATGACGGCGAGCCGGCCGAAGTCGCCGACGCGATTGCCGAGCACTATGCGCCGCAGGGGCCGGGTGATCGCTGTCCGACCGCGCCGGTTTCGGTGGCGCTGGCGCTCGCCGACAAGCTCGACACGCTGGCGAATTTCTTCGCCATCGGCGAGAAGCCGACCGGCTCCGGCGATCCCTTCGCCCTGCGCCGCGCCGCGCTTGGCGTCATCCGCCTCATCCTCGAGAATAAGCTGCGCCTGAAGCTGCTGCCGACGTTCACGGCCGCAGCGCCTTCGGGCAAGGACCCGGGCAAGGAGCTGCTCGAATTCTTCGCCGACCGGCTGAAGGTCCATCTGCGTGAGCGTGGCGTGCGTCACGATCTCATTGCGGCGGTGTTCGCGCTCGGCGACGAGGACGATCTGGTGCGGCTGTTGGCACGGGTCGAGGCGCTCGGTGTCTTTTTGAAGACCGAAGATGGCGCCAATCTGCTGGTCGCTTATCGCCGCGCCGCGAACATCCTGCGCATCGAGGAAAAAAAGGACAAACGTCCCTATTCCGGCGTGCCGCGGCCCGATTTGCTCCAGGCCGCCGAGGAGCGAGCGCTCGACAAGGCGCTGCACGAGGCGGCGCTGCGCGGCGCTGCTGCGCTCGAGACCGAGGATTTCGCCGCCGCGATGCGCGCGCTTGCCGCGTTGCGCGGTCCGGTCGATAAGTTCTTCGACAAGGTGACGGTCAACACCGACGACAAGGAAATCCGGGAGAACCGCCTGAGGCTGCTTTCGCAGATCCGCGACACGCTGAACCGCGTCGCGGATTTTTCGCAGATCGAGGGATAGAGCGATGGCCAAATGGGTCTACGAATTCGGCGACGGCAAGGCCGAAGGCCGCGCCGAGATGCGCAACCTGCTCGGTGGCAAGGGCGCCGGCCTCGCTGAGATGAGCAACCTCGGCCTGCCCGTGCCGCCCGGCTTCACCATCACCACCGACGTCTGCACCTTCTTCTATCAGAACGACAAGAAATACCCGGCCGATCTCCGCGCCCAGGTCGAAGCAGCGCTGCAGACGCTGGAAAAGCGCATCGGCGCCGCATTCGGCGATGCCAAGAACCCGCTGCTCGTGTCGGTACGCTCGGGCGCGCGCGCATCGATGCCCGGCATGATGGATACGGTGCTCAATCTCGGCCTCAACGACGTCACCGTTGAAGGCCTCGCCAAGAAAAGCGGCGATGCGCGTTTCGCCTATGACAGCTATCGCCGCTTCATCCAGATGTATGGCCAGGTCGTGCTCGGCGTCGATCATCAGCTGTTCGAGGATGCGCTCGACAACATCAAGCTCGACGCCGGCAAGCAGCTCGACACCGAACTGACGGCCGCGCAGTGGCAGGAAGTCATCGAAGCCTACAAGGCGCTGGTGCAGCGCGAATTGAAAAAGCCGTTCCCGCAGGCGCCGGAGGAACAGCTGTGGGGCGCGATCGGCGCTGTGTTCGGCTCGTGGATGAACCAGCGCGCCATCACGTATCGCCGGCTGCACGGCATTCCGGCGGATTGGGGCACGGCGGTCAACGTCCAGGCGATGGTGTTCGGCAACATGGGCGACGATTGCGCCACCGGCGTTGCGTTTACGAGAAATCCATCAACGGGCGTCAACGAGTTCTATGGCGAATATCTCGCCAATGCCCAGGGTGAGGACGTCGTCGCCGGCATCCGCACGCCACAGCACCTGACGGTCGCCGGCAAGCTTGCCAACAAGTCGAAGCTGCCGGCGATGGAAGAGCAAATGCCCAAGGTTTTCGGCGAGCTGCTCAAGGTGCGCGACAAATTGGAAACGCACTACCGGGATATGCAGGACATCGAGTTCACCGTCCAGCAGGGCAAGCTCTACATGCTGCAGACGCGCACCGGCAAGCGCACCGCGCCGGCGGCGCTCAAGATCGCGGTCGAGCTCGCCAATGCCGGCGTCATCACGCGCGACGAAGCCGTGCGCCGCGTCGAGCCGCAATCGCTCGATCAGCTGTTGCATCCGACGCTCGATCCGGCGGCGAAGCGCATCATCCTCGCGCGCGGCCTGCCGGCGTCGCCGGGCGCGGCCTCGGGCATCGTCGTCTTCTCGGCCGACGAAGCTGAAGCCAAGGCGGCCAAGGGCACGGCGGTCATCCTGGTGCGCATCGAGACCAGCCCCGAGGACATCCACGGCATGCACGCCGCCAAGGGCATCCTCACCACGCGCGGTGGCATGACGAGCCACGCTGCGGTGGTCGCGCGCGGCATGGGCCGAGCCTGTGTCGCCGGCGCCGGCGATCTGCGCGTCGACTACGCTGCCAAGACGCTCACCGCCAGGGATACGGTCGTCAAGGCCGGCGAGACCATCACCATCAACGGCTCGACGGGCGAGGTCATGCTCGGCGCAGTGCCGACGATCCAGCCGGAACTGTCGGGCGATTTCGCCACGCTCATGGAATGGGCCGACAAGGTACGCACCACCGGCGTGCGCGCCAACGCCGACACGCCCACCGACGCGCGCACCGCCAAGCGCTTTGGCGCCGAGGGCATCGGCCTCTGTCGCACCGAGCACATGTTCTTCGAAGCCGAGCGCATCGTCGCGGTGCGCGAGATGATCATGGCTGACGACACCAATGGCCGCCGCAAGGCGCTTGCCAAGCTGTTGCCGATGCAGCGCGGCGACTTTGCCGAGTTGTTCCGCATCATGGATGGACTGCCGGTGACTATCCGGCTTCTTGACCCTCCCTTGCATGAGTTTTTGCCCAAGACCGATGCCGAGATGCAGGAGATCGCCAAGGCGACCGGCAAGGACCTCGCCACCATCCGTCACCGCGCCCAGATGCTGCATGAAGCCAATCCGATGCTCGGCCATCGCGGCTGTCGGCTGGCGATCACGGCGCCCGAGATTTACGAGATGCAGCTGCGCGCCATCTTCGAGGCTGCCGCGCAGGTGGCGAAAGAAACCGGCAAGCTACCCGAGCCGGAAGTGATGCATCCGCTGATCGCCACCAAGGCCGAGTTCGATCTGCTGAAGGCGATGACCGACCGTGTCGCCGCCGAGGTTGCCAAGGAAACTGGCACCAAGCTCAAATACCTCACCGGCACGATGATCGAGCTGCCGCGCGCCGTGCTGCGCGCCGAGGAGATCGCACAAAGCGCCGAGTTCTTCAGCTTCGGCACCAACGATTTGACGCAGACCTGCTTCGGCCTGTCGCGCGACGACGCCGGCAGCTTCCTCGACGCCTATCTCAAGCAGGGCCTGCTCGAGCACGATCCCTTCGTTTCGATCGACCAGAAGGGTGTCGGCGAGTTGATGAAGATCGGCATCGAGCGTGGCCGCCGCGCGCGCAAGAAACTGAAACTGGGTATCTGCGGCGAGCACGGCGGCGATCCCGCGTCGGTGCGCTTCTGCCACGACATCGGACTCGACTACGTCTCGTGCTCGCCCTATCGCGTGCCCATTGCCCGCTTGGCCGCGGCGCAGGCGGCGCTCGCCAAGGAACCCGCCGAAACAACGGCGTAAGTTAGCCGAGCTTCATCCACGCCGGCAGTTGCGGCGTGAGTTTTGTGGTGCCCGCCTCCAGCGGCCCGGCGAGTGCGTCGAGCTTGAGCATCGCCAGCGCCAAACCGTTTGTACCCGACCGCAACTCGCCGACGTCTTCGCCATTCCGCGTGACCGGCGTGCCCGGTGCCGGCATCGATCCGTCGACTTTCACCGGCACGAGCCGCTTCTTGATCAGCGCGCGATATTTGGTGCGCGCCGTCAGCTCCTGGCCCATGTAACAGCCCTTGGCGAAATCGACGCCGTTCAATTCCTCGAAGCCGTTTTCGAGCAGGATCGATTTCTCGATTTCGAGGTCGCGGCTGCCGTCCGGCACGCCGAGTGCGAGACGAAGGCGGTCGTAGGCTGCTGCGTCGGCGCGCACGAAGGCCGCCGCCGCGAGTTCGGTCTGGCGTCCCGTCGGAATCAAAAACCGCGCACCGAGCGCTGGCAGACGCGGATCGGCATAAGCGACGCCACCGGCGAACGGCTTAGCCGTGCCCGCCGCGAGACTCAATTTCGCCAGCGCCTCATCGCCCCATGCCGCCGCGACGGCGAACCGCGCGCTCGCGTCCGCAAGGGTTACCTTGGAGCGCAGTTTGTAAAGCGACAGCCGGCGCTGCAAATCGCCGAGCCGCGCGCGCTCGCAATCCAGATAAAACGCGTCGCCGAGCGCGACGACGAAGAAATCGTGCAGGTACTTGCCCTGCGCCGTCAGCAGCGCGGCGTAAACCGGTGTGCCAGCCGCCGCCTTGGCAGCATCGTTCGAAACCAGGCCTTGCAGGAAGGCGACGCGGTCGACGCCCGCGACTTCAAGAACGCCGCGGTCGGCGAGCGGCGCGAATGACGGATTCATCGTATGCACCTCGGCCCGCTACAGGTAGGCGACCGGCCGAGGCTTGGCAAGCGGCGGAGCCGGGCCTATAAACCGGCGATTCCACCGCCCGCGAGCGCGCTTCCGGCATGAAAATCCTGTTCGTCACGGCGACGCGAATCGGCGACGCCGTCCTGTCGACCGGATTGCTGCGCTATCTGATCGAGCGATATCGGGGCGCTGCCTTTACTATCGCCGCCGGTCCGCTGGCGGCGCCGCTGTTCGCCGAGGTGCCGGGCCTGGAGCGGCTGATCGCCGTCGAAAAGAAGCCGCGTGGTCTGCATTGGCTGTCGCTTTACGGCCAGGTCGCGGCAGCGCGCTGGGACCTGGCGGTCGATCTGCGCGGCTCGGCGCTTGCCTATCTTCTCTGGGCGCGCCAACGCCGCGTCATGGGCAAAGGCAGTCCCGAGGAGCATCGCGTGCATCAGCTCGCGCGGCTGTTCGATCTCGAGCCGCCGCCGGCGCCGATGCTGTGGCTCGGCGCGGAGCAGCGTGACGCGGCCGATCGTCTCGTGCCGCCGGGTCCGCCGGTGCTCGTGGTCGGTCCGGCGGCGAATTGGCAGGGCAAGGAATGGCGTCCAGCGCGTTTCGCCGAACTCGCGGCGCGGCTGACGGCGCCGAGCGGACCGCTGCCCGGCGCGCGTATCGTCATCATGGCGGCGGCGCACGAACGGGTGCAGGCCACGCCGGTAATCGCGGCACTGCCGCGCGAACGCGTCGTCGATCTTGTCGGTAAGATCGATCTGCTGACCGCCGCCGCGATATTGCGCAAGGCCGCGCTGTTCATTGGCAATGACACCGGCCTCATGCACGTCGCCGCCGCCGCCGGCGCACCGACGCTCGGTCTGTTCGGCCCGAGCAACGTCAAGGAATACGCGCCGTGGGGTCCGCGCGCCGCCTATGTGCAGACGGCGACACCTTATCTACAACTCTTCCAGCCGGGCTGGGACCGCTTCACCACTGATAGCATGATGGATTCGCTGTCGGTCGACATGGCGGAGGAGGGTGCGCGCAGCCTGTTGCAGCGGCTCAAAGGCGAGGCGGCGTGACATGGCCGACATCGTGATGGCCGACGACGGGGTCGTCTTCGATGGTCGCACCGGCGCGACGTCGCCGCTCGGCGGCGCCGAGGCGGCGTTCGTCTCTTTGGCCGAGGCGCTGGCGGCGCGCGGCCATCGCGTCCGCGCCTTCACCAACGCCGCCGCGTCCGTCACGCACAATCGCGTCGCCTGGGCGCCGATCGCAGGCGCGATGCCAGAGGCCGCCGACCTTTATATCGCCAATCGCGGCGACCGGATGATCGGCCGCGTGCCCGGCGCGCGTACGCGTGTCTTCTGGGTGCATAATCCCGGTCGCTATCTGAAGAAGTGGCGTTACATCCGCGCACTGTGGCGCTGGCGGCCGATCATCGTCGCCATCGGCGATTACGCCGGCCGCACGGTACCACGTTGGCTGCCGCAACGCGGCACCGTGGTCATTCCCTACGGCCTTGACGAAGCGTTTCGGCATGCGAGCGCTCGGCCGGCGCCGCCGCCCGTTGCGATCTTTACCTCCAATCCGCTGCGCGGTCTCGATTGGCTGCTCGATCTTTGGCAACGACAGATCCATCCAGCGGTGCCCAAGGCCGAGCTGCGCATTTACGCCGGTCCAGCGGTTTACGGCGCCGCCGGAGCGCGCCACGCTGATGCGATGACGCGCGCGCTCGATCGCGCCGCCAGCCTGTCGGATCAGGGCGTGCGCCGGCTGCCGCCGTTGCCGCGTGCGCAACTGATCGAAGCGTTGCAGCAGACGCGCGTGATGCTTTATCGCGGTGATGTGAACGAAACCTATTGCGCCGCCGTTGCCGAGGCGCAGGCGCTCGGCGTGCCGGCGGTGGTGACGCCGCTGGGCTCGATGCCCGAGCGGGTCAAGGACGGCGTCACTGGCGTCATTGCGCGCGATGACAATTTCTTCGCCGCCGCCGCGATCAAGTTGCTGACCGACGATGCCGAATGGCGGCGCATGCACGGCGCAGCGTTGGCACAGCAGCGCGGCCTGTCGTGGGACGAAGTCGCCATCCGCTTCGAAGGGCTGATGCGATGATGCGGCTGGTGCAACTCATGGCCGGCGCCGAGCATGGCGGCGCCGAGGCGTTTTTCACCCGGCTTGCGATCGCATTGCAGCGCGCCGGCCAGGAACAGCGCGTCGCCATCCGTCCGTATCCGGCGCGCGTCGCGGTATTGCAGGATGCGGGCATCCCACCCGTTGGCTTGCCGTTCCGCGGCGGCTGGTTCGATTTCGCAACACGCGATGGCCTGCGCGCGCTGATCAAAACGTACCAACCACGCATCGTGCTCAGCTGGATGAACCGGGCGACGTCGCTTTGCCCCCGCGGCGATTTCGTGCATGTTGCGCGGCTCGGAGGGTATTACGATTTGAAATACTATCGCGGCTGCGACCACCTGATCGCCAACACGCGCGGCATCGCGGCCTACCTCACGGCAAACGGCTGGAGAGCCGATCGCGTCCATTACCTGCCGAATTTTCCGACCGTCGCGGCGGCGGGCGCACCGGCGCCGACTGAACGGCGGCCGGACGCGCCCCTGGCGTTGGCGCTCGGCCGGCTGCATCGCAACAAGGGCTTCGACGTGCTGCTCGAGGCGCTGGCGCGCGCCGGCGGAATTCATCTCTGGCTCGCCGGCGAAGGACCGGAACGTGCCGCACTCGAACGCCAGGCGAAGAAGCTCGACCTCGACAATCGCGTGCGCTTTCTCGGCTGGCGCGACGACGTGCCGGCCTTGCTCGCGGCGTGCGACTTCCTCGTTGTGCCGTCGCGGCACGAGCCGCTCGGCAACACCATCGTCGAGGCTTGGGCCGCCAAACGGCCCGTAATCGCCAGCGAAACCGCCGGTCCGGCGGAACTGATTGTCGGCAGCGAAACCGGTTTGCTGGTGCCGGTCGAAGATGTCGAAAGCCTGGCTTCGGCGCTCATGCGCCTTGCCGAAGATCGCACGTTGCGCCAGAAATTCGCTGCTGCCGGCCAAGCACGTTACGCCGCTGAATTTTCCGAGACGCGCGTCGTCGCTGCCTATCGGGCCTTGTTCGCGAAAGTCGCTGCCTGATGTGCGGCATTGCCGGCTTCATGACGCTGTCGGGCGAAGCCCCGCCGGTCGCCGGACTCGCGGCGATGGAAGCCGCACTGCAGCATCGCGGCCCGGACGGTTTCGGTCATTATCGCGCCGGCGACGTCGGCATGGTTCAGACGCGGCTTGCCATCATCGATCTCGCCACCGGCGATCAGCCGCTCTACGAGCCGGCTGGCGCGGCGCTGGTTGCCAACGGCGAAATCTACAACTACATCGAGCTCAAGCAGGATCTGCCGCCGGCGGTGTTCGCCACCGCGTCCGACTGCGAGGTGCCGTTGCACCTCTATCGCCGCTACGGCGTGGATTTCACGCGCCATCTACGTGGCATGTACGCCATCGCGCTACACGATCCCGGCGCTGGCAGGCTGATCCTGGCGCGCGATCCATTCGGCATCAAGCCGCTCTATTATGTCGAGACGCCGGTCGGTCTTGCGTTTGCGTCCGAGCCGCAGGCGCTCATTCGCGGCGGCTTTGCGCCGATGCGCGATGGCGCGCCGGTGCTCAATTCGGCGGCGCGCAATGAGCTGCTCGAGCTCCAGTTCACCACCGGCCGCGAAACCATGTTCCAGGGCGTGCATCGCGTCCTGCCGGGCGAGACGGTGGTGGTGGCGCGCGGCCGCATCGTCGAGCGCCGCCGCATCGAGGCGTTGCCCGCAGGCGGCGTGCGCTGGCAGGACGAAGCCGGTGCGCTCGCAGCCTTCGATCGCGCCTTCGCCGACAGCGTCCTCATCCATCAGCGCGCCGACGTGCCCTACGGCATGTTCCTCTCGGGCGGCATCGATTCAACGGCGGTGCTGGCAATGATGGCGCGGCTCAACGAGCGTCCCGTACAGGCCTTCACCATCGGATTCTCGAATACCGAGGCGGCAGACGAACGCGCCGCGGCACGTGCCGTCGCCCGCGCACTCGGCGCCGAGCATATCGAGGTCGAATTCCGCGAAGGCGATTTCTGGCAGTCGCTGCCGGCGATCGCGCGCGCGCTCGACGATCCCGCTGCCGATTACGCCGTGCTGCCGACTTACAAGCTGGCGGAGACGGCGCGCGCCGCCGGCCTCAAGGTGATCCTGTCGGGCGAGGGCGGCGACGAATTGTTCGCCGGCTACGGCCGCTACCGCTCGGTGATGCGGCCGTGGTGGCTCGGCGGCAAATTGCTGCGTGGCCGCGGCAATCTCGACGGCCTCGGCCTGTTGCGCGCCGATCTCGCTGGCTGGCGCGACGGCGTGCAGGCGGCCGAGCTGGCGGAAGCGACACGCGGCCGTTCGCGCCTGCAGGCGGCGCAGGCGACCGATTGCGCCGACTGGCTGCCGAACGATCTGCTGACCAAGCTCGACCGTTGCCTGATGGCGCACGGCGTCGAAGGCCGTACGCCGTTCCTCGATCCCGCCGTGGCGCAGGTTGCGTTCCGCCTGCCGGACGATCTCAAGATCCGCAAGCGGCGCGGCAAGTGGCTGTTGCGCCGCTGGGTCGAAAGCAAGGTGCCGGCCGCGCAGGCGATGGCGAGGAAGCGTGGCTTCACCGTGCCGGTCGGCGAATGGATCGCGCGGCGCGGCGCACAGCTCGGCCCGCTGGTCGCGGCGCAGGCGGGCATCGCCGAACTCTGCGAACCTGGCGCGGTCGCGACGTTGTTCCGCGAGGCCAGCAGGAAGCGCGAAGGTTTCGCCGCCTGGACGCTGCTGTTCTACGCACTCTGGCATCGCCACCACATCGAGCGCCGCGCCTGCACCGGCGATGTCTTTACGATCCTCGGCGCCAGCGCCTAGATCCATTCACCACGGAGACACGAAGAGCACGGAGGGGTGATTCCCATTATCTCCTTGTCCTCTGTGTCTCCGTGATGAAGCTCTGGGTGTTTCCGTCCGCGGGCGATCTGCGCTAGGCTTTTCGGCAAGACGAAGCCAGCAAGGGGAGGGGTCGCCATGCCGGTCGTCAAAGCCGCCGATTTCCTGTGGGGACGGTTGCGTTCGCCCGATCTCGACGTCGCCGAGGAATTCCTCACCGATTTCGGCTTCGTCCGCGTGGCGCGCACCAAGGATAAGCTGTTCATGCGCGGCACCGATCCGGTGCACCATATCCACGTCACCGAGCTCGGCCCGTCCAAATTCCTGGGCTTTGCCTATGCGGTGGCGAGCGAGGACGATCTCAAGCGCGCGGCGAAGGCGCCCGGCGCCTCAGGCATCGAAAATGTGGACGAACCCGGCGGCGGCCAGCGCGTGCGGCTGGTCGATCCCAACGGCTATCAGATTGAGCTGATTCATGGCCTCGAGAAAGTCGCCAAGCTGCCGGTGCGCGACAACGTAACGAACTGGGGCGAAGCGAAGCTGCGCCGCGCCGGCAGGCTCTGCCGCGTGCCACGCGGTCCGTCGCAGGTGAAGCGCATCGGCCACGGCGTGCTGATGTCGACCGACATCGGCAAGACGCTTGCCTGGTATCGCGAGGCGCTCGGCCTGCTTTGTTCGGACGATGTCTATGCCGGCGACAGGCGTAATATCATCGGCTCGTTCAACCGGCTCGATCGCGGCGACGATTACGTCGATCATCACGTCTTCTTCTGCATCGCCGGTCCCAAGACCGGCCTCAATCATCTGTCGTTCGAAGTGCGCGACGTCGACGACGTCATGCTCGGCCACGAGCACCTGGAATCGCGAGGCAAGTACAAACACGTTTGGGGCATCGGCCGGCATGTGCTCGGCTCGCAGATCTACGACTATTGGGAAGATCCGTGGGGCCGCGTGCACGAACATTGGACCGATACCGACGTGCTCAATGCGCGCGCACCGGCGAACCAGATCTCAGCGGAGGATGGCCTGGTGTCGCAATGGGGTAACGCCGTGCCGCAGGCCTTCATCGAGCACGCGATTCCTTAAGCGGCGGCGTCAAGTCGTCAAGGTCCAGCGTATCTCTTCGCCCGCCAAAAACGGCTTCACCGCCGCGCTGCCGATTTTCACTTTTGCCGCCACTTTCCACTTCTCACGGCGCAACGTCACGCGCGCGTCGTTGGGCGGCAGACCGTAGAACCGTGGGCCATTGAGCGAAGCGAAGGCTTCGAGCTTGTCGAGCGCGTTCTCCTCGTCGAAGATTCGCGCATAGGTTTCAAGCGCCGCTGGCGCGCAGAAGATGCCGGCGCAGCCGCAATCCTTCTCCTTATCGGCGATCGGATGCGGCGCGCTGTCGGTGCCGAGGAAGAACTTCCGATCGCCCGAGGTCGCGGCGCGGCGAAGCGCCAGCCGATGCGCTTCGCGCTTCGCCACAGGCAGGCAATACATGTGCGGCCGCAGTCCACCTTGGAACAGCGCATTGCGGCTGATGACGAGATGATGCGGCGTGATCGTCGCCGCAACGTTCGGCCCTTGCGCGCGCACGAAGTCGATCGCGTTTTGCGTCGTCGCGTGCTCGAACACCATCTTGAGCTCGGGCAGGCGCTTAGTCAGTGGCGTGAGGATGCGCTCGATGAACACCGCCTCGCGGTCGAACACGTCCACCGCCGGATCGGTGACTTCGCCATGCACCAAGAGCGGCATGCCGATTCGCGCCATGCGTTCGAGCACTTTCTCGATGCGCGTGATGTCGGTGACGCCGCGCGCCGAATTGGTCGTCGCGTTGGCTGGATAGAGTTTTGCCGCGACCCACACGCCGCCTTTGAATCCGCGTTCGATCTCGTCCGGCGATATGGCGTCGGTGAGATAGGCGGTCATCAGCGGCGTGAACTTCGCGCCCCTGGGCAGCGCGTTGAGGATGCGTTTCCGGTATGCCTCGGCGGCGGAAACGCCGGTCACCGGCGGCACCAGGTTGGGCATGATGATGGCGCGGCCGAAGACGCGCGCGGTAAACGGCAGCACCGCCTTCATCATTGCGCCGTCGCGCAGATGCAGATGCCAGTCGTCCGGACGCCGCAGCGTCAGGCTATCGCGTGCCATGTGCTTGTTCCCCGCTCGCGCCGTCAGTATATCCTAAGGGAGCAAGCCAAGGAGAAGCCATGACCGCCGCCATCATCGGCTGGGCCCATTCGCGCTTCGGCAAGCTCGAAGGCGAGGACATTGAAAGCCTCATCGTCAGGACCTCGGCCGACGCGATCAAGGACGCCGGCCTGGCGCCGGCCGACATCGACGAGATCTTCATCGGTACCTTCAACGGCGGCTTCGTGCGCCAGGAATTCCCCTCGTCGCTAACCTTGCAGATCGATCCGAGCCTGCGATTCAAGCCGGCGACCCGCGTCGAAAACGCATGCGCCACCGGCAGCGCGGCGATCCATCAGGGCCTCAATGCCATCGCCGCCAAGCGCGCGCGCCGCGTGCTGATCGTTGGCGTCGAGAAGATGAGCGAGATCACCGGCCCGCAGGTTGGCGACATTTTGATCCGTGCCGCCTATCTCAAGGAGGAAGGCGAGATCGAAGGCGGTTTCGCCGGCGTCTTCGGCCGCATCGCGCAGATGTATTTCCAGCGCTACGGCGACAAGTCCGACGCGCTCGCCAGGATCGCCGCCAAGAACCATAAAAACGGCGCTGCTAATCCCCTCGCGCAAATCCGTAAAGACCTGGGCTACGATTTCTGCCGCACGGTCTCGGACAAGAATCCCATCGTCGCCGGTCCGCTACGGCGCACCGATTGCTCGCTGGTGTCCGATGGCGCCGCCGCGCTGGTGCTGACTGACATCGACACCGCGCTCGCGTCGAAGAAGGCCGTCGTGTTCCGTGCCGCCGAGCACGTCAACGATTTCCTGCCGATGTCGAAGCGCGACATCACCGCGTATGAAGGTGCGACGGTCGCCTGGCAGCGCGCTTTCGACCATGCCGGCGTGACGCTCGACGATCTGTCCTGCGCCGAAGTTCACGACTGCTTCACTATTGCCGAGCTGCTGATCTACGAAGCGATGGGCATGGCCAAGAAAGGCGAGGGCGAGCACGTCATCGAAGCCGGCACCGCCGAGAAGACCGGCAAGCTTCCGATCAACGCCTCGGGCGGCCTCAAGTCCAAGGGTCATCCGATCGGCGCCACCGGCGTCTCCATGCATGTCCTTCAGTCGATGCAGCTCACCGGCACGGCGGGCGACATCCAGCTGCCGAACGTGAAGCTCGCCGCCATCTTCAACATGGGCGGCGCCGCCGTCGCCAATTACGTCAGCATTCTCGAACGCTTGCGATGAGCAATTTCACTGCATTGCTGCTCGAGGAGAGCGCTGGCAAGGTGTCGGCGCGCGTCGCCTCGCTGCCCGAAAGCGATCTGCCGCCGGGTGAAGTCACCGTCGCGGTCGAATATTCGACGCTCAATTACAAGGACGGCATGATCCTCCAAGGGATCGGCAAGCTGGTGCGCAAATATCCGCACGTGCCCGGTATTGATTTCGCCGGCACGGTCGAAAGCTCGACGTCGCCGGAGTGGAAGCCGGGCGACAAAGTCGTGCTCACTGGCTGGCGCGTCGGTGAAAATTCGTGGGGCGGCTACGCCCAGAAGGCGCGCGTCAAGGCGAGTCAGCTCGTGCGTTTGCCTGCGGGCCTCAGCACCAAACGCGCGATGGCGATCGGCACCGCCGGTTTCACCGCGATGCTGGCGGTGATGGCACTTGAGGACAACGGCATGAAGCCGGGCGCCGGCGAAGTGCTGGTAACCGGTGCCGCCGGCGGCCTCGGCAGCGTGGCGGTCGCGATCCTTGCTAAGCTCGGCCATCGGGTCGCTCCGTCCACCGGCCGGCCGGCGACCCACGATTATCTCAAATCGCTCGGCGCGAGCGTGCTGGTTGACCGCGCCGAACTCGCCAAGCCGCCGGCGCGGCCGCTCGACAGCGAGCGTTGGGCCGGCGCCATCGACAGCGTCGGCAGCACGACATTGGCGACAATCCTGACCCAGCTCAAATACCGCGCCGCGGTGGCAAGTTGCGGCCTCGCCGGTGGCAGCGATCTGACAGCGACCGTGATTCCGTTCCTGCTGCGCGGCGTCCGCCTGATTGGCATCGATTCGGTGATGTGTCCGCTGCCGCAGCGCCAGTCCGCCTGGGCACGCCTGGCGCGCGACCTGCCGCTCGACAAGCTCGACGCCATGACCGAAACCGCGCGGCTCGCCGATCTGCCGGGTTTCGCGGCGACAATTCTCAAGGGTGGCGTCCGCGGCCGCTTGGTCGTGGATGTCCGCGCTTAGAAATTAAAAATCATCCATCTATTCAGATGGATATGGACATTTCCTAAGCCTTAACCTAATTTTCACCGCCAAGTGCTTGAACACCCCTAAGGGAATCGCTGCTCAGCGAAGGGATTCGGCCTTGTCGTGCGCCACGATTAACCGCCGCCGGTTCAACCAGCTCGTTGCCGCACTTGTCGCCGGTGCCGGCGTCGTGCCGGTGCAACGCGCGCTGGCGGCGACGGCGGCCCGGCCCGGCCTGCCACTGATTGTGCTCGATGCCGGCCATGGCGGTGTTGATCCGGGTGCGATCGGTGTCGTTGGCACATATGAAAAGAACATCGCGCTGCCGACTGTCATCGAACTGGCGCATCAGCTCCAGGCGACGCGCCACTATCGTGTCCAGCTGACGCGCCGCGACGACGAGTTCATTTCGCTCGAAGGCCGCGTTGCGCGTGCCCGCGCCGCTGGCGCTGACCTGTTCCTGTCGGTGCATGCCGATGCGTTGCCCGACCGCGCGGCACGTGGCGCCTCTGTCTACACCCTGTCGGAGCAGGCGTCCGATCGCGAGGCGGCGCTGCTCGCCGCCAGCGAGAATCGCGCCGATCTGGTCGGTGGCGTCAAGCTCGATACCCGCGATCCGCAGGTCAATGGCATCCTCATCGACTTGGCGCGCCGCCAGACCAACAATCTTTCCATCCGCTTCGCGCAGGACGTGGTTAACGAACTCGGTCGTCACGTGGCGATGCTGACCAATAGTCACCGCTCCGCCGGCTTCGCCGTGCTCAAGGCGCCGGATATTCCGTCGGCGCTGGTCGAAATCGGCTGTCTGTCGAACCGCACCGAAGAGCTCGATCTGCGTCGTGCGCCGTACCGGGTTGAAGTGGCGCGCGCGCTGACGCGTTCAATCGGCGACTATTTCGATGCCATCGGCGCCTAATTAACCATACAAAGTTAATGCAGCGCCGCGACTTAATAATTTGTTGAGAATTTTCGCCGTATAACCACCGTGCGGTTTGGGATTCCAGTCCCGCCGCAAGTCCTTCGGGCTTTTCCTCCCTGAACTTGGGCCGCGCCGCAAAGCGCGGCCCATTTTTCTTTGGCGGTGCGCCGGGTAATATTCCGCGCGAGGAGGATGCGGTTGCCAGAACGCGCTGAATCGGCCGCCCGGGACGCCATCCGGCCGTTGCAATTGCTGCTGGCAGCGGCGGTCGCTACGCCGATCCTGCTGTTTGCGGGTGCTGCCTGGCTCAATTACCGCACCACCTTCGCCGATGCCCAGGAAAACATCCGGCGCTTGGCAGACGTCGCCGCCCAGCAAGCGCAGACCGTCTTCCAAACCGACGCGTTCGCCGCCGACCGCATCGCCGATCACACCGCGACGATGACCTGGGGTCAGATCGCCCAATCGGCCGAGCTCCATCGGTTTCTCAAGCAGATCAAGGCGAGCCTGCCGCAAGCGACGGAAGTGCGGATGATTGCGCCGGACGGCCGCATCGCCGCGACCGACGCGCGGTTTCCAGCGCTCGGATTGGCTGCGGAGCCGCCGCCCGATTTTCGCGTCAACCGCGCCAACAGCGACGCGTTGCTGATCTCGTCGGTCGCGCGCGACACGCTCGACGGCCAGTTCGAATTCATCGTCGCCCGGCCGAAGCCGGATCGTACGGCGCCCGGTGGCTTGATCGAGATCGTCATGAACCCGGCGTACTTCTCGAAGTTCTATGCCGCACTGGCCGAGGAGCGTGATTCCGGCACCAGCCTGATGCGCGACGACGGCGTGCTGCTGGCGCGCGACCCGCCGGCCGGCGGTCTGGTCAAGTTCGCCACCGGTACCCCGCTTATGCGGGCGATCCAGGGCGACCCGGTGTTTGGTAGTTTCACCGACGGCTCCGCCGCCGACGGCACCGAACGCATGTACGCTTATGAGCGGGTCGGCGATTTTCCGATCTACATCGTCGCCGGCACGGATCGCGCCAATATTGTTGGCGCCTGGGCGCGGTTGATGGGCAGCCATCTGATCTACGGCATTCCGGTGACTCTGTCGCTCATTGTCGCGACGATGATTGCGCTCCACCGCACGCGTCAGGCCGCCGCCGAAGCCGATCGCCGCACCGAGATCGAGGAGCAGTACCGCCAAGCGCAGAAGATGGAAGCCATTGGCCAGCTCACCGGCGGTGTGGCGCACGATTTCAACAATCTGCTGACCGTGATCCTCGGCAGCCTCGAGCAGCTGCAGCGGCTAGTTGCTGCCGAACCGGCGCGGCGTCTGATCCAGGCGGCGACGCGCGGCGCCGAACGCGGCGCACGCCTGACCCAATCGCTGCTGTCCTTCGCGCGCCGCCAGTCGCTGCGGCCGGAGACCGTCAACCTCAATCGCGTCATCAAGGAGTTCGGCGACCTGCTGCGCGGGGCCGCCGGCGACCGCGTCCAGATCCAGTTCCTGCTCAGCCCGACGGTCGATCCCTGCCGCGTCGATCCGGCGCAATTCCAGGCGGCATTGCTCAATCTGGTGGTCAATGCGCGGGATGCCATGCCGGAAGACGGCGGGCGCGTGTCGATCGAGACCGATTCGGTGACGGTCGATACCGGTTCCAATATCGGCGTCGCGCCCGGCCGCTACGTGCGTGTGACAGTGAACGATACTGGCGGCGGCATGGCACCCGACGTTCTCGAACGCGCCTTCGAGCCGTTCTACACCACCAAGGAAGTCGGCAGGGGCAGCGGTCTCGGCCTGTCGCAGGTCTACGGTTTCGTCAAACAGTCGGGCGGTCATACCGAACTCGGCTCCGAGCCCGGAGTCGGTACGACCGTGCGCCTCTATCTGCCGCGCGCCGACGATGTGCCCAGCGAGCGCGCTGAAACGCTGCCGCGGACCTCCGCCGCCAAGGCCGAAACCGTGCTGGTGGTCGAAGACGATGCCGAGCTGCGCGAGATGGTGGCGGAAAGTCTGCGGTCGCTCGGCTATCGGGTGTTGATCGCCGCCAACGCGCCTGCGGCGCTGGCCTTGGCCGAGCGCGAGCCGCGGGTCGATCTGCTGTTCAGCGATTATTCGATGCCGCACGGGATGCTCGGCGACGAGCTGGCGCGGCGCGCGCGGAACCTCAAGCCGGACCTCAAGGTGCTGCTGACCTCGGGCTACGCCGTCAGCGATCCGCGGACCGGCGCCGCCGATTTCAGCCTGCTGCAGAAACCCTACCGCCCGGACGAGCTTGCTCGCGCCATCCGTCAGGCACTCGACCGCGCGTAGTTTGCGCTATGCTGCCGGCCGATGAGCCAGCAGCCTGCCCAATCCACCGGGGTCGCCTTCATCGGTGGCCCCGCGCTTCATCCGCAATTCGACGCATTAGCCCGGGAGCTGCACGCGCGGCCCTATGGCGTCGTTGCGGCCCCGGCGCGAATCGTCCACGTGGCGCTCACCGGCGGCGACAGCGCCGTCGAGCGCACTGCCATTTCACAGCTTTGCGCCGCCCACCGCGCACCAGTTCCACCGGCCGGCGCGTCGCACGTCCAATTCGAATGCGAAGGTTTTGGCCTGACCTGGGAGCGACATGCCGAATTCGCGACCTATACCTTCGTGCTGCCGTGGCAGGGCAGCGCGCTGTATCCGCCCGTGGGCGCGCTGCCGTTGCCGCACGATTGGATCGCCGGCCTGCCCGGCCAGGTCATGGCGGCGGTGCAATTGGCGCTGATCGTCGGTGAGCCGCCAGCGCCGGCGACAATCGGCGAGCTGTTCGAAGGCGGTAACATCGTTGGCGGCTTCGCCGCTGGCGGTCTGGCACAGCTATGGACCGATTTTCGGCCTGACCGCGACCATTTCGTGCGCATGATCGTGCACAGCGGCACGGTGACCTCGCCGCGCCAGGCCGGACGGCTGGTGCAGCGGCTGCTCGAGATCGAGACTTACACGATGATGGCGCTGCTGGCTTTGCCGCTGGCGCGCGAGATCAATCCGTCGATCACCGCGATCGAGCGCAATCTTACCAGCATCGCCGAAGCCACGACCGGCGCCGACGCGCTCGAGGACGAACAGGCACTGCTCACGCGACTGCTCAGCCTGGCGGCCGAACTGGCGACAATCGGCGCACATACGCCGTATCGCTTCGGCGCCGCACGCGCCTATTACGCGCTGGTGCAGAAGCGTATCGAGGAGTTGCGCGAGCGCCGCATCGAAGGCCGTCAGACGGTCGGCGAATTCATGGAGCGTCGGTTGTCGCCGGCGATGCGTACCTGCGAGACGACGGAGCGGCGGCTTGATTCGCTGTCCGAGCGCGTCGTTCGCGCCAGCGACATGCTGCGCACGCGTATCGATGTCACGCTGGCGGCGCAGAACCGCGACCTGCTGTTGTCGATGAATCGCCGCGCGCGCCTGCAGTTGCGGCTGCAGCAGACGGTGGAATTCTTCTCGATCGCGGCGATCACCTATTACGGTGCCGGCCTGGTCGGCGATATCGCGCACGGCGCGGCGGTGCTCGGCTTTTCCGTCGATGAGCCGCTAGCGGTGGCGATTTCGGTGCCGGTGATCGGCGGCCTGTTGCTGGTCGGCTTGTGGGCATTCCACGAGTGGCTCGGCCGCGACTGAGCGCGGGAGGCTACGGATGGTGACGAAACCGGCATTCATGCCGCCGGCGCATATCGCGCTGATCGGCCTCGGCAATATGGGTGTGCCGATGGGCGCGTGCCTGGTGCGTGCCGGCTATAGCGTGACCGGCTACGACGCCGCTGTGTCGGCGCGGCAGCGGTTCTCTGCTGCCGGCGGCGCAGTCGTGGAGACGCTGGCGGCGTCGGTCGCAAATGCCGAACTGGCGATCACCGTCCTGCCGAATGGCAAAGTCGTGCGCGAAGTCGTTCAGGCGATGCGCGCGCACCTGCGGCCGGGCTCCGTCATCGTCGACATGAGCTCGTCCGATCCGGTGGGCACGCGCGCGCTCGGCGAAGAAATGCTGCGCGCGGGCTTCGAATTCGCCGATGCGCCCGTCTCGGGCGGCGTGCGGCGCGCGGTCGACGGCTCGCTGGCGATCATGGTCGGCGGTGACGCCGCGACGCTCGACCGTGTTCAGCCGGTACTGGCGGCGATGGGCCGCGCCATCTTCCGCACCGGCGCGCTCGGCTCGGGCCATGCGATCAAGGCCCTCAACAACTACGTCTCGGCCGCCGGCCTGGTCGCTGCCGTCGAGGCGATCGCAATCGGCCGCCGCTTCGGCCTCGATCCGGCGTTGATGGCGGACATCTTCAACGCATCGAGCGGCCGCAACAACACCACAGAGGCCAAGCTCAAGCAGTTCATCCTGTCGGAGACCTTCGACGCCGGCTTTCCATTGCGGCTGATGGCCAAGGACGTGCGCACCGCCGACGATCTGGCGCGCGCTGTCGGCGTGCCTGCGCCTTTGGCCGACGCCGTCGCTAATATCTGGGACGCCGCGGCGCGCGATCTGCCCGAAGCCGCCGATCACACCGCCGTCGGGCGGTATCTTGCGAATTTACCGGCGAAAATCGCCAAGGCTTAAGCGATCGGATCGGCGTCGAGCCGTACCGATACGCCGCCAAGCGCGCGGCTCGAAGCGGGATAACGCTGCATCACCAGTGGGTCGTGGCCGGGCACGATATGCCGCGGCGAACTCGCCAACTTTAGCAGGGTTCGATGGCCCTCCAACATGTCGGCGACGTTGTAGACGATCGGGAAGGCGCGGCCTTGTTCGAGATGGGCATAGAGATGCGCCGCGTCCGATGCCAGGACCACCCAGCCGCGCCGCGTCATCACCCGCAGCGACTGCAGGCCCATGGTGTGGCCACCGATGAAGTGCAACCACAGGCCGGGCGCGATCTCCTCGGCGCCGTCGTGGAATTTGACTCGTCCGGCGAAAAGGCGCCGCACCATGCTGATAACGTCGTCGGCTTCGAACGCGCCGCGGATCGTCTCGTGGCACATGCAGCGGCCGGTGACGAACTGCATCTCGCGGTCCTGAATGTGGAACGTCGCATTCGGAAAAAGATCGAGATTGCCGGCGTGGTCATAATGCATGTGGGTGATGATCACGTCTTCGACCCGCGCCGGATCGATGCCGAGCCCTTTGAGCCCTTCGGCTGGCGAGCGCAGAAGTTCGCGCTGGCGCTGCCGCGCCTGTACCGCGCCGAAGCCGGTGTCGACGACGAAGGTCCGGCCGCCGCCGCTCACTGTCCAGACGTAGTAGTCGATCGGCATCGGCCCATCGTGCGGATCACCGCCGAGAAAATTCTCGCTGGCGCGGCGGTCGTGCCGCGCGTAACGGATGGCGTGGATTTCGTAATGCGGCACTTCGGCCATGGGCAGGGCCTCCCCGTCATGCGTGCGTTTGCGCGCATTGTCGGGGATGCGGCCGGGCGACGGCAATCGCCCAATCGCCGGGCGCCAGCCCTTTCGCTGCAGCGAACTCAGGCTTTGAGCGCTGCCAGCACCCGGTCGGGCGTCATCGGTGTCTGCCGTAGCCGCTTGCCGGTGAGCGCGGCGAAGGAATTGGCGATCGCCGGTGCCACCAGCGGCGTACCCATTTGCCCGGCGCCGGTCGGATGGTTGTCGGTTGGAATGACCTCGACATGGATTTGCGGCACGTCGCTCATTCGCGGCACGCGGTAGTCGTAGAAATTCGACTGCTGTACGACGCCGTCGACGAAGGTGATGCGCTCCGTTAACGCCACGCCCAGGCCGTAGACGACGCTGCCCTCCGTTTGCGCCACGATGTTGTCGGGTTGCACAGCGATACCCGGATCGAACGCGACCCAGAAATTGTGCACTTTGATCTGGCCGCTCCCTTTGTCGACCGAGATTTCGGCGACGCCGGCGAGCAGCGACCCCGAATAATCAATGAACGACAGACCAAGCGCCGTGCCGTCGCGCTTACGGCCCCAATCCGACATGCGCGCGACAGTTTCGACGACCTTTTGTCCGCGCGGCGTATTTTTGAGCAGCATCAGGTGGAAGGCCACCGGGTCGACCTTGCGCTGCGCCGCGATCTCATCGATCAGCGCTTCGGTGGCGAACTTGTTGGCGGTGAAGCCGATGCCGCGCAACGACGACAGCCGCACGCCGCTGTCCTGCGGAAACTGTTCGGTCAGCTGCGCCGGGATATCGTAGGTCTTGAGCTCGGTGCCGAGCATGTCGATGAAATCACGGTGCCCGGACTTGTCGAAGCGCAGCGGATCCTGATAGGCGGTGGTGAGTTCGCAGGTGACGCGGTGTTGCCACGCGGTGAACTTGCCGTCCTTGTCGAATGCGGCGCGCAGGAAATGCGCCGTCATCGGCCGGAAGCGGCCGTTGTGCACGTCGTCCTCGCGCGTCCACATCACCTTGACCGGCTGTTTGATCTCTTTCGATAGCAGGATGGAATCGACGACGAATTCCTCGTCGCGATGGCCGCGACGGCCATAAGCACCGCCGAGAAACATGCCGTGGAAGGTGACTTTATCCGGCGCGCACCCGGCGGCCTTGGCAGCCGCGGCGACCGCCATGGTTTGGCTTTGCGTGCCGCACCAGATTTCCACCGCATCGCCCTTCGGCGACACTGAGGCGACAGAATTGAGCGGCTCCATTTGCGCGTGATAGGCGAAATCGCACAGATATTCGCCGGTATAAACCGTCGCGGCTTGACTCAATGCAGTGCGCGCGTCGCCGACCTTGCCCCAAACAATGCCGTCCTTCGACAGGTCACGCACCGTCGCGGCATAGGCCGCCGCCGCCTTATCGTTGTCGAATGACCAGCCCTTGGCCGTGCGCGTCCAATTCACCTTGAGCGCGTTCTTGGCGTCGAATGCCGCGGTTGGCGTCTTGGCGATGACGCCGACGCCATAGGACAGCGGCACGATTTTGACGACGCCCGCGATCTTCCGCGCCGCACTATCGTCAACGCTTTCAGGTGCGGCACCTTCGACCGGGGCACGCAGAACCGCGCCGTAGAGCAAACCACGTTCCTCGACGTCGATGCTGTATTGAGCGGTCCCATTGGTCTTACTCGGCAACTCGACGCGCATCACGTCCTTGCCAATCAGCCGGAATTCCGAGGTCTTCTTGAGGTCCTCGGGTTTGATCTCAGGCGCAGTCGCCGGCACGATGGCGAACGCCGCGATCTGGCCATAAGTGAGACGCCGCTTCGACGCCGCATGGACCACGATGCCGGGCTCGGTCGTCAGTTCCGCGATCTGCACCTTCCAGTGTTTGGCGGCGTTGTCGAGCAGGACGCGACGCACTTGCGCGCCGAATGTCCGCAGCGCGTTGAAATAGCCGGTCACCGCGCTGCTGCCGGCAGTGTATTGAATGTGGCCGAAACCCGGGTTGCCGTAGATCGCATCGCTCGGCACCGGCGCAATGATCTTCACTTTCGACCAATCGGCGTCGAGTTCCTCGGACAGGATCAGCGGCAGCGACGTCATCGATCCTTGGCCCATCTCAGCCGCCGGCGACATGATGGTAACGGTACCGTCCGTCGCGATCGTCACCCACGGATTGATCGTGACTTCCTTGCCGCGCGCGGCCAATGCCGCAGGCACACCGGCGGTGGTGAAGGCGAAGGTCAGGCCGGCGGCGCCGACCATGAAGCCGCGGCGGCTGATCTGCGCGGCGACAGTGTTATTTATCGCGCCGTCCATGGCTCACGCCTCCTTCGCCGCGCGCTCGATGGCGCGGACGATGCGCGGATACGTGCCGCAGCGGCAGATGTTGGTGCTCATATGCTCGACGATCTGATCGCGCGTCGGCTTTGGCGTCTTCGCCAGCAGTGCTGCCGCGTTCATGATCTGGCCCGACTGGCAATAGCCGCATTGCGGCACGCGCTCGGCGACCCAAGCTTTTTGCAGCGGATGCTGCCCGTGCGGCGCGAGGCCTTCGATAGTTGTGACCGATTTGCCGGCCACCGCCGACAACTCGGTCTGGCACGAAAATGTGCGCTCGCCATCGACATGCACCATGCATGCGCCGCACAAGCCGGCACCGCAGCCGAATTTAGTCCCGGTCAGCTTCAAGTGCTCACGAATGACCCAAAGCAGCCGCGTTTCACGCGGCTCGTCGACGCGGATAGATTTGCCATTAATTTTGAATGCGATTGCCATCGCCGGTCCCTCCCTCCGCGGCTGTCGCGCGGTTATCGTCGGCGCCAGTAGGCCGCTAGCGACAATTGTCTGTGCGGACCAATTCGCTTGTCAATGTCGTCGCGTCTCAATTTTGCGTGCGCCCCGGCATTGTTCCGATTAATTGGTTTCATGGGGCCGTTGATCGTTCGCCGACGGCAGCTGGCGCGACCACGCCGCGCTCGATGGCGAAGACGCGGTCGAACAGGTCCTTGGCGTGGATCTCGCTCGATTCCGCCATCAGCACGGCGATGCCGGTTTCCTTGAGCTTCAGCAAAATGTCGCCAAAGCGCTGTGCCACCACTGGCGCCAGCCCCTCGAAGGGCTCATCGAGTAACAGCAGTTTGGTGCCGTACATCAGCGCCCGCGCCAGAGCGAGCATCTTTTGTTGGCCGCCACTCAATTGATTGGCCGGCCGTTTGGCATTGGCAGCGACTTCGGGGATCAGCTCGTAAATCCATCGCAGGCGCGCGGAGATCTCGGCGGCGTGTGTGATCCACGCCGGGAGCAATATGTTCTCTTCTGCGCTCAGATGCGGCATGAGGCGGCGATCTTCTGGCAGATAGCCGATGCCGAGATGAGCGCGCTCGAACGCGGGCACCGCACGCAGATCGCCGCAGTCGAACCGGATCACGCCGTCACGCGCTGGGATTAGGCCCATCACCGCGCGCATGAACGTGGTCTTGCCGGCGCCGTTCCGCCCGACCAGGCCGCACATCTTGCGCGCCGGTACCGTCAACGTGACGCCGCGCAGGATGTTCGCCGGTCCGATATCGACGTTGAGGCCAGCGACCGCGAGCGCGGTCTCGCGCTGCTCCTTCATGCGTTTGCACCATGGCGATAGCGTTCGCCGATGATGTAGCGTCGCACCTGCGGGTCGGCGATCACCCGCTGCGGCACATCGTCGGCTACGATGGTTCCTTCGTAAAAGGCAAGTAGACGGGTGGCGAAGCGTGCGACGACCTCCATATCGTGCTCGACGAACAGGATCGTGACTTTCTGGTCGCGCAGCGCGGCGACGACCACGTCCATGATGGCAAATTTCTCCTCGACGCTGACGCCGCTGGTCGGCTCGTCGAGCAGCAGCAGTTGCGGCCGATGCACTGTCGCCATCGCAATGTCGATCAGCTTACGGACGCCCTGCGATACCTGACCGGCGAGCTGATCGCGATGGCCGGCGATGCTGAAGCGTTCGAGAATCTGCATCGCCGCGGCCACCAGATCGGCGCGCCGCAGCGGCCGCCATACCGGGAACTTGCCGTCCCGGGCGATGCCGAGTGCGATCAGCACGTTGTCGAAGGCGGTCGCAGTGGCGAACAACTGGGGCACCTGGAACGAGCGCGAGATGCCGGCGGCAATCACGCTGCGCGGCGGCAGGCCAGTAATGTCGCGGCCGCCGAAGCGGATGGTGCCCCGGCTTGGCTTGATGTAGCCGGTGACCATGTTGACGAACGTGGTCTTGCCGGCGCCGTTGGCGCCGATGATGCCGACGATCTCGTCGCGTGCGACAGCGACATTGACGTCGGCGGCGGCGACAATCGAGCCGAAACTTTTGTCTAGATTCTGGACGTCGAGGAGCGGCTCCACGCTAATGCGCCCGCGCCCGCTTGCGGAACAGCGACCACAGCCCGTCAGGCAAGAACATGATGATCAGCAGCAGCGCCACGCCAAGCACCATGTGCCAGAAATGTGCGGCGTACTGCATGGCGTAGCTGCGCAGCACCTCGAAGATGATCGAGCCGAAGAACGGCGCCGCGACGCTCGCCGTACCGCTCAGGATGGCGACGAAGACAAACTCGCCAGCGGTCGTCCAATAGGCCATGTCAGGATCGATGTGGCCGACGGCCATCGCCACCAATGCGCCGCCAGCGCCGCCGAGAATGCCGGCGAGCACGTACTTCACGTGGATGGCGCGGCGCACCGAGAAGCCCAGATATTCGACGCGAATCTCGTTGTCGCGGATTGCGGTGGTGAGGTGGCCGGCAGTCGATTTCTGGTAGCGGTCTGTTAGATAGGCCGAGGCCAGCACGATGGCGGCGGTGAAGGCGAGCAGCGCCGCCTGAGCGGCATCGGCGCCGGGCGCGAAGCCGGCGAAGGTCGGCACCGATATAACGAAGCCGTCGGTGCTGCCGAGCGCCTCGCTTTTCACCAGCACGCCGTAAAGGATCATGGCGAAGGCCAGGCTCAGCATGGCGAAGAAGAGGTCGCGGTAGCGCGCCAGCAGAAAGCCAATGACGAAGGCGACGAAGCCGGCCACCGCCATGCCGAGAATTACCGCGACGAAAGCGTCGGTCATGCCCCAATAGAGATGCGCAAGGCCGACGGCATAGGCACCGAGCGCGTAATAAAGCGACTGGCCAAACGACACGAGGCCGGTGCGCCATAGCACGACCAGGCCCAGCACGACCAATCCTTTGGCCAGGCTGATGACACCGATGAACACCATCCAGGCTGGAACAAAGAAGCCGCCCGCTGCCAACGCCACGGCAACGATGCACAGCCCGGCGATGGTGCGGTCGACAGTCATCGTTCAGATCCTTCGCAGCTGCGCCGGTCCGAACAAGCCGCGCGGCCGGAACGCCAGCACCAGCGACATCACGCCGTAGATCACGAACAGCTCGACCGACGGCAGCAAATGCACCGCCGCAGCGTGTGCAAAGCCGACCAGGAGCGAGCCGATGACCGCGCCAGCGACGCTGCCCATGCCGCCGATGACGACGACGGCGAAGGCAAGGACGATGACCTCGATGCCGATGCCCGGCGACACCGAGATGATCGGCGCAGTCACCGCGCCGCCGAGCGCGCCCAGGATCGCGCCGATGATGAAGGTGATGGTGAACAGCCGGGCGACATTGATGCCGAGGAAGACACTCATCTCGCGATCGTGGATCACCGCTTGGAGGAACTTGCCGCGGCGGGTGTAATTGAGGACCCACCACAATATGCCGCCGGTGAACACCGCGAGCGCGATCAGCATCAAATTGTAGTTGGGGAACGGCAGGCCGGCGATGTCGGTATTGCCCAGGAGTGCGCTCGGCTGATAGGCGAAATACGGATCGGTGCCCCAGATCAGCAGCACCGCGTCTTCCAGAATCAGCAGCACGGCATAGGTCACGAGCACGATCACGACCTCGTCGCGGTCGTAGAGCCAGCGCAACAGGCCGCGCTCGATCAGCAGGCCGAGAACCCCGCCGGCGACAATCGCCGCCGCCGCGAGCACCAGATAGCCGCCGGCATCCGGCCAACCGTGGGTGAAATAGATGCCCACGGCCCAGGCGGCGGTGTACGCGCCGAACGAATAAAAGCTGCCATGCGCGACATTGAGTACGCGCATGACGCCGAGGATCAGCGTCAGGCCGACGGCGACCAGAAACAGCCAGGATGCATAGACCAGACCGTCAACGCAGATAGCGACAAAGGTGAGCATGAACGCCCCGATGGCGCGCCGGGCGGGCCGGAGGGCGC
>DASQHO010000041.1:0-63004 GCA_035632055.1 Allostellaceae bacterium | reverse complement strand
CCGCGCCTCGGCACCGAGCCAGTCGGCCTCGGTGTCGCCGCTTCCGTCAGTCAGCGTCGCCGACGTCACCAGCACGCCATGCGCCGGCGCAACGACGAACTCGGCGAACGGCCGGGTCGGATCGATGAAGTGCCGGTGCATGCCGATATCGACCGCATGGCCGTCGGCGCGCTCGACCGCCAGCCAGTCGGCGAACTCGCCCGGCGGTTCGCGCTCCAATTCCTCGAGCATGCGCCGCCAGCCGCCGAGCTCGAGCATGGCACGACGTTCGAGGCCGCGCACCGCCGCCTCGATCCGCATGCGCACTGCGGTGTCGAGCTTGGCCGCTTCGTCGGCAAGCTTGGCGCGCAGCCGCTGCGCCAGCGTTTTGAGTGGCGTCTCGATGCGTTTCAATTCGCTCGCCAGCTCGCGCGCGGCTTCGATCAAGCCGGGAATCGGCGGCCGTGGCTCAGTCTCGAGGCTGTAGCCTTGATCGGCATCGCCGGTCCGCGCCAGCACCTGATCGCGCGCCAGCGCCAGGAACCGCTCGCAAATGCGTTGCGCACGGCCGTCTGCGATGCGCTTGAGCCAGCCTTCGCCCGGCAGCGTCTTGCGCGCAGCGTCGATCGCCTGATCGAGCGCATGTTGGCCGCCGGCGTCGTTCGCCAGCAGATCGTCGAGCCGGCGTTTCAGGCCACGCGCGCGGCTGCGCCGTCCGTCCTCGGCGCCCAGGATCCAGCGTCGCAGCTCCGCCGCCTCGCGGCCGGTAAGCGCCAGCGAGAAGGCGCCATCAGCAGCGTCGAAGACGTGATGGCCTTCGTCGAAGACGTAGCGCCGCGGCAGGTTGTCGTCGTCGAGACCGCCGAGCGCTGCCTGGATCATCACCAACGCGTGGTTGGCGACGACGATGCGCGCACGCCGCGCACGCCGCACGCTCTTCTCGATGAAGCAGCGGTGATAATGCGAACAGGCGCTATGCACGCATTCGCCGCGCCGGTCGGTCAGGCCGACCGTGCCAGCGCGGCCAACCAGTTCGGGCAGCCAGCCCGGCAGATCGCCGCCAGCCATGTCGCCGTCCCTTGTCGCCGCCGCCCAGCGCGCCACCAAGCCGGCCGCCGCCGCGTCCTGCGGCCGCATCGCCAGACCGCCGAGACTGTCCTCGAAATTGAGCAGGCAAAGGTAATTCTCGCGGCCTTTGCGCACGACGACGCGTCGCACCTTCACCGTCGGATCGGGATAGAGCCGGTCGAGCTCGGAAGCGATCTGGTGCTGCAAATTGCGGGTGAAAGTCGAGATCCACACTGCGCCGGAATTCTTCTCGGCCCAGAGGCTGGCCGGCGCGATATAGCCCAACGTTTTGCCGACGCCCGTGCCGGCTTCGGCGAGCAGGACGCGGGGCGCTTCGGCGTCGTCGCGCGGCGCGAAGGCATAGGCGCACGCTCCGGCGTAATCCGCCTGCTGCGGCCGTGGCTCGGCGCGTTCGCCGACCAGCTCCGCCAGCCGGAGTCGCGCCTCGTCCTCGCCGACCGGGATGTTGCCTGGCGGCGGCTCGGGCGCGTGCTCGGCCCATTCGCCCAGGCGATTCCAGACTGCGAGGCCAGCGGGCGGCGGCGCTTCGGCAGCTGGCGGCAGCGCGGCCAAGACCGCTTCGGCCCAGGGCCAGCCGCCTTTTGCCATCGCTTCGGCAATGGCGCGCGCATCGCCATCGCCGGATTGCATTTGCAGCTCGCCAAGCAAAGCACGGGCGCTGGCGCGCAACGCCTCTGCCGTACCCGCAAGGTCGCCGCCGTCCGGCACGTCGAGATCGAGCGCGGCAGCAATGCCGCGCGGCGTCGGTACGCAGAAGCGCGCCGGCCGCACGAACGCGAATAGCTCGAGCAAGTCAAAACAGGCAAACGGCGTCACGCCGAGTCGTCGTGCCGTCGCACGCGCATGGCAAACAAAAGGCGGCGTCGCACGCGCGCGCCGCGCCGCTTCGGCCAGCGGCAGCAGCGCGATCTCGCCTTCCGGCGACAGCCACGCCGCCTGGGTAATGCCGGCAACCAGCGACGCGGCCTTGGGCAAGCGGACAGGACTGGCAACGCCACCATCAGCACTCATGCGCGGAGCATAGAGCCGGCGCCGCGGAGTCGGTATTCCAATTTCCCGCGTCGGCGATTAGCGTGCGCGCCGATGCCCGCCTTGACCGATCTCGCGCTTCCAGTACTGCGCGCCTTGCCGCCCGAGACGGCGCACCGCGCGAGCCTGTGGGCGCTGAAAACTCTTCCCCGCCGCAGCGCCGCCACCGATCCGCCGGTGCTTGCGGTCAAGCCGTGGGACCGCGTGTTTCCGAATCCAGTCGGTCTCGCCGCCGGCTACGACAAGAATGCGGAAGCGATCGACCCGCTGTTCGGATTCGGATTCGGCTTCGTCGAAATTGGCACGGTTACACCGCGGCCGCAGCCCGGCAATGCCAAGCCGCGGGTGTTTCGCCTGAGCGAGGACGGCGCGGCGATCAACCGACTCGGCTTCAACAGCCAGGGACTCGCCGCGGTAGCCCGACGGCTCGCCGCACGCGATCGCACGCGCGGCATTCTCGGCGTCAATATCGGCCGCAACAAGGACACGGCCGACCCGATCGCCGACTATGAAGCCGGCGTCACCGCGTTGGCGCCTTATGCCGATTACCTCGCGGTCAACATCTCGTCGCCTAACACGCCGGGCTTGCGCGACATGCAGCGCAAGACCGTGCTGCCCGAATTCATCGCCCGCTTGCAGCTCGCGCGGGCCAAGGCGACGCCGCGGCGGCCGCCACCGCTGCTGCTCAAGATCGCGCCCGACCTCGAGCCGCAGGCGCGCAACGAGATCGCCGAGGTCGCGCTGTTTTCGGGCCTCGACGGGTTGATCGTGTCGAACAGCACCGTGGCACGGCCGGATTCGCTCAAAAGCGCGCGGGCGCACGAAACCGGCGGCCTCACCGGGAAGCCGCTGTTCGCGCCATCGACCGCACTCTTATCCGAGATGTACCGGCTCACCGGCGGCCGCCTGCCGCTGATCGGTGTCGGCGGCATCGCCTCGGGCGCCGACGCTTACGCCAAGATCCGCGCCGGTGCGACGGTGGTGCAGCTCTATACAGCGTTGATCTATCAGGGTCCGGGCTTGGTCGCACGCATCAAGGCTGATCTCGCCCGCCAGTTGCAGCGCGACGGTTTCGTCTCGGTCGGCGAAGCGGTGGGCACGGCGGTGCAATGAGCGTGCGCATCCTGCGCGGCATCCGCGAGATCGCCGCCGATTACGATGGTTTCCTGCTCGATCTGTGGGGTGTGCTGCATGACGGCAGCCAGCCATTTCCCGAAGTGCTCGATGCGCTCCGGCAGCTCAAGGCCGAGGGAAAAAAGCTGGTCATCCTGTCCAATGCGCCGCGCCGCGCCGCCATGGTTGCCGAACGCCTGGTCGAGATCGGCATTCCGAGGAATCTCTACGACGCCGTTCATTCTTCGGGTGAAGAGGCGTGGCTGCACCTGAAGCATCGCGACGATCGGTTCTTCCAAGCGCTCGGCCGCCGCTGTTATTTCATTGGGCCGCAGCGCGACGATCCGCTGCTTTTGGGACTGGATTACCAACGGGCGGCCGACGTGGCGCAGGCGGATTTCTTTCTCGCTGTCGGGCCGGGGAATTGGGAAGAGGATTTGAGCGCCTTTACGTCGGTCCTCGACGCCGGATTGGTGCGCGGGCTGCCGATGGTGTGCGCCAACGCCGACCTGGTAGTCGTCCACCAGGGCCGGCGCAGCATCTGCGCCGGCGCGATGGCCGAGTATTACGAACAGCGCGGCGGCGCCGTGCGCTGGCACGGCAAGCCCTATCGCTCGGTCTACGATTTCTGCTTCGGGCGGTTTGCCGAGCTCGGCGTAACCGACCGGCGGCGAATCGTCGCTTTCGGCGACAGCTTCCGCACCGACATCGCCGGCGCCGTTGGCGTCGGCATCGCCAGCGTCCTCACTGCCAGTGGCATCCATGCCGACGAGATCGGTTTGACGCACGCTACGCCGCTCGATCCGCAGCGCATTGCCGCGCTCGCGGCTGCGGCCGGCACGATGCCCACCGCGGCGATGGGTGAATTCCGCTGGTGAGCGATCAGTGCGCCGCGTGGTCGGCGCGATGCAGGATGGTACCGTCGACGCCAGTCTCATAAGCGAGACCAGCGGGCGTCACCGCCGCCCCATCAGGAAAGAACGACTTGATCAGGCCCTTGCGCTCAAGCGCGACCCAGACGGCGGGATTGTGCAGGCCGCTGGCGTCACGCGTCATCACGACCGCATCGCCGAGATGAAAATGGTCGCCGTGCATCTTAGGCAAATTACCGACGAGCAGCGCGCCATCCTCGCCAGACGGCCGCGCCTGGCCGGGGATGCGTGCAAGCGCCTGCAGCAATGCCAACGTGCGCAGCTGCAACGGATTGAGATTGAGCGGATTCTTCTTCAGTGCCATCGCGGCAATCTTAGCGGCCGCACTGCACGGCGGGAAGGCCGCCGCCCCGACTGCTAGCCGAAAAACGCGCTGGCCAGAAAGGTCAGGCCGGTGGCGACGTAGATCGCAACGACGAGTTGCTGGAAGCGGCGCTCGCTCAGCTGCACGCGCACGAACCGGCCAATCCACATGCCGATCGCCGTGGGGATCAGCATCAGGAACGAGATGCCGATCTCGGGCAGGGTGGCGACTTGATTGGCGTAAATGCCGAACAGCACGCCGATTCCGGCGACCGTGTACATCAGCGAGATTGTTGGGATGAATTCGTCCTTCGTCAGCCGCATGCCGAAGACATACAGCATCAGCGGCGGCCCGTAGAAAGTCGAGATGCCGCCGAGCAGTCCGCTGCCGATACCGACGAGCGGATTGGCCCAGCGCTCATGCGCCGGCGTCACCCGAATATGCGGCCTGAAATACAGAATCAGCGGGATCGAGATGATCGCGACACCGATGATCAGATCGAGGACATGCTCCGGCAAAACGACGAGGAGCCGCGTGCCGGCGATGATCGCGATGAAGAGCGGCACCAGGAGGGTCCAGAACCGCCGGATCAGATGGAGAAACCGCCCGCCCTGGAAACTCTGCACGAAATTCGAGGCGATGATCGGCATCGTGGTCATCGTGACTGCAGTCTTCAAATTGACGAGCACGGTCAGGATCGGAACGGCGACCAACGGCAGGCCGATGCCGGCCACGCCCTTGACCGTGCTGCCGGCCAGCATGCCGAGAGCGCAGAGGAATATGACGAAGGGCGGCACGGACTCTTCCGGCTTGAACGATCGGGATCGCGCCGGTCAGCGCTTGAGCCGAATTACGTAATCGCGGAACGCCGCCAGGAACTTGGTAAGCTCCTCGCGCACGCCTTGATCGATCAGCGTGAGATTGGCGTCGAACTTCTTCGCCGCGTCGCCAATATAGACTTGGGGCTGATTCATGCAGAAGCAGTTGAGCGACACGCACATGTGGCGCAGGTGGTATTGCGCGCGCACACCACCCACCGGCGACACCGATGCACTGATGATCGCCGTGGCCTTGCCGACGTAAGGCGGGTCGGGCACGCGCGACCCCCAGTCAATCGCATTCTTGAGCGGCGCCGAGACCGAATAGTTGAACTCCGGTGTCGCGAACAGCACGCCGTCGGCAGCGCGGATGGTTTCGCGATAGGCGTGCACGGCCGGCGGATAGCCTTCGACACGGATGTCGTCGTTGTAGAGCGGCAAGGCGCCGAGCTCGACGATCTCGATCGTCATACCCGAAGGCGCAAGCTCAACCGCCGCCTTGAGCGCGGCGCGGTTGAACGAACCTTTGCGCAGGCTGCCGGCGATGCCGGCAATCTTCAACTGTGGCGCCGTGGTCATTTTCACCCCCGAAGCGAGCCGATTCCTTAGGGCGATGGCGCGGCGCCGGGCAAGCATTTTCGCCCGGTCGACCCTCATTCCAGCTATGCAGTGGGCAAGCGGCGTTCAGACCACGCCGGCGATACCGAGCACGGCCGCGACGGCAAAAATCCATAACGGGTTGATCCGGGTCCAGTAGGCGACTGCAGCGGTCGCCGCCGTCAGCACGAAGGTGATGGCGTCGTGATCGGCGTCGCGCGCCAGCAGGAAAGCCGACGAGGCGACGAAGCCGACGGTCACCGGCGCCAAGCCGTTCTGGATCGCCATGCACCACGGCTGGTACTTGAACTTGTCCCAGGCGCGGAACACGGCGAAGGTCACGACCCAGCTCGGCCCCATCATCGCCGCCGTCGCTACGATGGCGCCGAGCACGCCGGCGACCTGCCAGCCGACCAGTGTCACCACCATGACGTTCGGTCCCGGCGCGGCCTGGGCGATGGCGAACAACGCGGCGAACTGCGTGCCGGTCATCCAGTGCTGTACCTCGACGGCCTGGCGCTGCATCTCGGGAATGACCGCATTGGCGCCGCCGAACGCCATCAGCGACAGGATCAGAAAATTGACCGCCAGTGCGGCCAGCGCACCCGTGCTTTTCATGTGCGCCGCCACCAACCGATGCCGATGCTGACCGGTGCCGCCGTCAGCAGCACCCACGGCAACGGAAAACGCAGCAGCGCAACGGTGACGAAGACCGCAACGATCACCGGCGCCGCTTCGGCCGGCCGCCGGCGCAGCAGCGGCGTTGCGATCTTGCCGGCCATCGCCAGGATCATGCCCGACGCCGCGGCCGAAACCGCCAGCAGGCCGCCATTGACCGCCGGCAGGTTGCCGTAGCGGCTATAGAGCGCGCCGAGGATGACGACGACGAAACACGGCAGGCCGAGGATGCCGAGAAAGGCAGCAATCGATCCCGGCAGACCGCGGAACCGCGCGCCGACCGCGATCGACAGGTTGACAATGTTGGGACCGGGCAGGAACTGGCACAGCGCCAGCGTGTCGAGGAACTCGCGTTCGCTCAGCCACCCACGGTCCTCGACCAGCTTACGCCGCGCCCATGGCAGGACGCCGCCAAAGGCGACTGCCGAGATCAGCATGAAATGCAGGAACAGGTCCCACAGAGTCGGATTTTGCGTCGTAACGGAGCGGGACGATTGGGCGTCGACGGCCATTCGATTGTATCGTTATCCGCGCCGAGCCGCGGTCGTTACCAGTAACGCACCCGCCCAACGTCGATATGGACGAAATCCGATTGTGGATAATAGCCGACGCCACCGCTACGCATCGTCATGGCCACGCGGCGCACATTGACAAGCGCGCGATCCGCCACGCGCACGTCGATCGCCTGACCCTGCATGTGAAGGCTGCCCTTGGCGACGCCCTCGCTCTCACTGCGCAGCATCGCATTGGTCGCGGGCGACCGGTAACCCGAGATCACCTCGAACGGACTCGTGGATTCCAGCTGCCGGTTGATTCTCACCAACAGGTCGAGCAGGCGCGGATCGATCGAATGAACGTCGCCGGTGCGAAAATCGCGCAGCACGCGGTCGATTTGGTGTAGCGCCTCTGGATGATAGGTGCCGTCGGACCAATAGACGAGATCGAGGTTCTCGCCGGTATGCAGATTGTGGAAGGCGAGCGAGCGGCGATCAGGCGCGAAGCGCGGCGCGGCGATTGCGGGCGCCGCGATCAGCGCCGTCGCGGCACCGGCAAGCAATGTCAAGGCGCGGCGCCGACTCTTGCTAAAATGCATCGGAACTGATCCCTTCACCGGAACTGGCCCCCCAGTGCATTCGTCAGCCATACAGCCGGAACATTTTCGCGGAAAGCGCCCGCGGCGGCAACTTTCTTTTCGGCATTAGTTGGACGCGGCGTCTGCAGGCGGCGGCAACGGCCGCAGCTGCTCGCCCAAATCGCGCGCCAATAGGGCATCGTCGAGCCGCTGATCGCGGCCATAGACATCGTTGCGGAACTCGACCGTGCCGTCATCGTCGACATAAGCAGTCCAATAGACGATGGAGACCGGGATGGGATGCGGCAGCATGACGCGCTGGGTCTTGCCGGTGGCGACCGCGGCGTCGATGGCGTCCATCGTCCATTTGGGATCGTCCGCCATCAGCCGCCGCGCGAGCGCACGCGGATCTTCGACGCGGATGCACCCGTGGCTCAGCGCGCGGCGCGGGCGTGCAAAAAGAGTCTTGGCCGGCGTGTCGTGCAGATACACATCGAAACGGTTCGGCAATTCGAACTTGATCTTGCCGAGCGCGTTCTTGGGACCCGGCCGCTGGATGAGCTGCGCGCCCTCGAACACGTAATCGTTGTTGGTCAAATAGTCGGGATCCTTGCGCGCATGCGGAAGGATCTCTTTGACCGTGATCGATTGCGGCACGATCCATGGCGGATTGAGTCGCAACGCGTTCATCGTCGCGCCCAGTACCGGCGTCTGGTGGTTGGGAGCGCCGACAACCGCCCGCATTTTCAGCGGCGGCTGTCCCGGCTGATAGAGCACGACCGTCGCGTCGGGCACGTTGACGACGATACGCGCCGACGGCTCTTCGCGCGGCATCGCGCGACGCCGTTCGAGATTGAGCCGGATCGCACGCAGCCGCGCACCGGGCGTGACATTGAGCGCCGTGAGCGTCGCCAGCCCGACGGCGCCGGCGGGCGGCAGGCCGCGCGCGACCTGGAACCGGTTGATGGCGGCGGAAAGCGTCGGATCGAAAACCGGGCTATCGCTGGGCGGGGTGAAGCCTTCGACAGCAAGCCGTTGCCGCAGCTTGACAACATCCGCACCGGTGGCGCCGGGCTTGAGCGGCAGCTTCAGATTTATCGGGACCCACGCCGCATGCTGCGCAAAGCCGCGATAACGCAGATAGGCCTGGCGCAGGCGCGCATAGTCCGCATCCTGCGGCGGCAGCGCGGCCAGCGTCGCCGCAACGCCGCGGTCGAGCGCCCGCGCCAGCACTGCAGGCGGATCGAGCTCTGGCTGCGGCATGCCCCAGTCGCCGTAGACCTCGTCCATGGTGACGAGCCCGTGCGCAAGCGCCAGCGCATAGCGCATGAATGCGTCGCTGAGCAGAATTTCGGTTGCCGCGGCGTCGGCCTGCGGCACGGCAAAGGCGCCCGGATCGAGCCCCTGCGACGGCGCATCGGCGAGCGCCGCGGCAAGTTCGCTCCGGCGCTCGGGGATCCAAACCGGCTGGTAGTCACGCGTGGCATAAAACCGATTGAGCATGCCGGTCCTGATCGAGCGGCCGGCGAGCTCGATCGTGCTACTCCGTTGGAGCAGCGCGGCGATTGCCGCCGGTTCGCCATCGGCGCGCGCAGCGCCGGACCACATGAGCGATCCGGCGAGCACCAGAATGAGAGAGGCAACGCGAACGAAACGCATTGGCGACGCAGGCCTTTCGACCACAATTTTCGGCGAATGGCGGCTTCCGAACAATTGCGGAAAACCCGTACTAAACCAACGCTGGTGCGGCCGTCAGCGCGGCTTGGGCACGTTTCGCCTCGTAGGTTTCGAGATTGGTCAGGGCGGTACGCAGGATTGGCGCATCAACTTTTCGTGCGTCGGCGCGGCGCACCAGGTCGCCGATGACATGATCGCCTTCGGTCGGCCCACCTTTCAGCATGTCGCGCATCATCGACGCCGAGAAGCCCGATCCGCGCTGAGTCAGGGCGCCGCGGGCGCCATTGTAAGCCGCGGCCGTCGGCGCAAAGCCCTCGGCCTTGGCGACAGCGGCACATTCGGCAAGCGCCGCGAGCATGAATGCCTCGCCCGACGGTGCCGCCATGATCTCGCCGACGGTCGCGCGCGTCAGCGTCGTGGTCGCCCCCAGTGCAGCCAGCAGCACGAACTTGTCCCACATCGCCTGACGAATCGTTCGGCTCGCCTCGAAATCGAGTTTGGTCCGTCCGAGGATCGCGGCGAACGCTTCGACGCGCGCGCTTTGCTGTCCATCAAGCTCGCCGAAGACCAGCGACTGCATGCGGCCCATATGCTGCGCGACGCCGTTGGCATCGAGCGTCGCGCCGATATAGCAAGCGCCACCGAGCACACGCTGCGCGCCGAAACGCGCGCTCAACTTTTCGAGATGCGCCATCCCGTTGAGCAGCGGCACGATCGCGCTCTTGGGCCCCATGGCCGGCGCGATCGAGTCCATCGCGCTGTCGAGATCGTAGGCCTTGGACGACAACAGAATGACGTCGAACGGCGCCATTTTTTCATCGGCCGCGATGGTCTTGACCGCGAGCTTGAAGTCGCCGACGGCGCTTTTGACCAGTAGTCCATCGCGCGCCAGCGCGGCGCGGCGCTTCGCGCGCACCAGGAACGTGACGTCGGCGCCGCCCTCGACCATGCGGCCGCCGAAATAACCGCCAACGGCGCCTGCGCCGAGAACCAGAATCCGCATGTTTTACCCTTGGCTTGCGACGTGCATGCTAGCCTCCAGCCGCCAGCTTGCGAAGGGAACGAGGTATGCAATTTGTTTCAGCCAAGGGCGCGCAATTGCCGGCACTTGGCCTCGGCACCTGGGCGCTGACTGGCCGCACCTGCTACGACGCCGTGCGCGCGGCGCTTGCCATCGGATATCGCCACATCGATACCGCCGAGCTTTACGGCAACGAGGCCGAGGTCGGTGCGGCGATCCGCGATTCCGGCGTGAAGCGAGCCGACATTTTCGTCACCACCAAGGTGCCGATGGGTGAGCTGCGCGCGCCGCAGATCCGCCGCAACGTCGAACAGAGTCTGAAGCGCCTCGGCAGCGACTATGTCGACCTGCTCCTGATCCACTGGCCGAGCCGCCGCGAGCCCCTGGCCGAGACGCTCGGTGCTTTTACCGAGGCGCGCGCCAAAGGCCAAACGCGCTTCATCGGCGTCAGCAACTTCACCGTGCCGTTGCTGCGCGAGGCGATCGATATCCATCGCGCCGAGATCGTCTGCAACCAGGCCGAATATCATCCCTATCTGTCGCAGCGGCCCGTGCTTGCGGCACTCGGAAAATACGGAATGTTTCTGACGGCTTATTCGCCGTTGGGCCGCGGCCGCGTCGCCGCCGACCGCGACCTCGTGCGCATCGGCCAGACCTATGGCAAGACGGCAAGCCAAGTGGCGCTGCGCTGGCTGCTCGATCAGCCCAACGTCGCGGTAATTCCGAAATCGTCCAACCGCGAGCACCTGGCGGCGAATTTCGCCATCTTCGATTTCACGCTGTCGGCGGCCGACCGCGCCGTCATCGACGCCAAGCGCGGCGGCACGCGGCTGGTCGATCCGGCGGGCTGGGCGCCAGAGTGGGACCCGGCCTGAAAGGCCGCTTTCTCCCGCAATATCGACAATTTACATCGCAACCGCAGTGTGCACACTGTCCGGCGGTCCGGCGACTTCGCCCGGGTGCAGGACGCACACCATGAGCTGTTGTGATTCCGACCAGACCGCCTGGAACGGCAAGGATTTTCACCGCCGCACCGTGCTTAAGGGTGCGGCGGCGCTCGCCGGCACGCTCGCCGCGCCGCGCGCCCGCGCCGCCGGCAAGCACCTAAGGCTGGCCTTCTGTAGCCAGCTGCTTTGCATCATCCCGTATGAAGTCGGACGCGCTCATGGCTATTACGCGAAGGAAGGGCTCGACGTCGAGCTCGTCTATGCGCGCGGCGGCGGCGCCGCGATGCAGGCGCTGGTCGGCGGCGCTGTCGAATACGGCGCGACCGCGCTCGACGTCGCGCTCGAAGCCTACAACAAGGGCGCGCCGATCCGCCGCTTCCTATCGACCGGCAAACTGCCGCTGTTCGCATTGGCGGTCGCGCCGAAATCGGCGAAGACCATCACGTCGGTCAAGGCGCTCGAAGGCCATACCGTCGGCATCTCCGGCCTCGGCAATGCCGACCACGCGTTGTGTCTTTTTCTGCTGCATCAGGCCGGCGCCGATGCATCGCGCGTACAGTTCGCCGCCATGGGCCCGAATCTGCTCGAAGCGCTGCGCCTCGGCCAAGTCGATGCCGGCATGGTCCAGGAGCCGGCCCTGTCGCTGATCGAGAAGGCCGGCGGTCGTGTGCTGGTCAACGCGATGCAGACCGCTGATGCGCACAAATATCTCGGCGGCGATTACGAGTTCATGGGCGTGGCAGTGCGCGCCGCCGAGATTCCCTCGCGCATGGACGAGATGAAGGCGCTGGCGCGGGCGCTGTCCGGCGCGCTGCAGGCGGTGCAGACGCTGCCGCCGGACGATCTGGTCAAGTCGCTGCCGCCGGAAATGACGACCGGCGCCGATACCGGCGCGATGCGCGACATCCTCGCCAAGTACCGCGCCTCGCTCTACCCGACGACCGTGAAGATCGACCTCGCCGCCGCCGATCGCGTCGCCCAGTCGCTCGAGATCGCCGGACTCTTGCCGCGCGACGCGAAGACCACGGGGCTCTACGACACCGCGATCGCCGGCTGAGCCGCGCCGCATGCTGCGCGTCGATTCGCTCGCGCTCGCTTATGGCGCGACGCCCGTCCTCGAAGGCGCGAGTCTCGAAGTGCCGAGCGGCAAATTCGTCAGCCTGGTCGGACCGTCGGGCTCGGGCAAAAGCAGCCTGCTGCGCGCCGTCATCGGTTTGCAGAAGCCGCTATCCGGCGCCATCGAGACCGATATCGCCGGCGGCGACATCGGCATGCTGTTCCAGGATGACGCGCTGCTGCCGTGGCGCACCGCCGAGCAGAATGTCGCGCTCGGCCTCAAGCTCAAGGGCATCGCTGCCGGCACCGCGGTCGCCAGCGCCCGGCAATGGATCACGCGGCTCGGGCTTTATGGCCTGAGCGAACGCTTTCCGCGCGAGCTTTCAGGCGGCCAGCGCAAGCGTGTCGCGTTGGCGCAGGTGCTGGCGCGCGAGCCGCAACTCATCCTGATGGACGAGCCGTTCGCGTCGCTCGACGCCATCGTGCGCGCGCGGGTGACGCAGGATCTGGTGCGCCTCGTCGAACTGCGTGGCATCTCCGTGCTGCTGGTAACGCACGATCTCGAAGAGGCGCTGGCGCTGTCCGACGTCGTCTATCTGCTGTCGCACGGTCCGCGGGCGCGGATATCCGGCCGTTATGAGGTCAACATGCCGCGGCCGCGCGACGTGATCAAAGCACGCAGCCATCCCGATTTCGCGCCGCTGCTGCAGCGGCTGTGGAACGACCTGTCGCGCGAAGTCGGCGAGCGCGCGGCATGAATCCGAACACCGCCTGGCTGCGTAAGACGATCGCGCTGGTCATCCTCATCGGCGTGTGGGAAGCCTGCGCCGATCTGGGCTATTTCGATCCGCTCTACATGCCGGCGCCGTCCAAGGTTGCAGTGGCGCTGGTCCAGCTGTTCGCGCAGGGCACGATCTGGCCGCACCTGATTGCCACTTTCAGCGCCGCGCTCGGCGGGCTCGCGGTCGGCCTGATCGTCGGTACCGTGCTCGGCGCGGTCGCGGCACTGACGCCGCTCGTCGGCGAACTTTTGGCACCGGTGATGATTTCGCTCAACGCGGTGCCGCGCGTCGTGCTGGCGCCGCTGTTCGTCATCTGGTTCGGCATCGGCATCGGCTCGAAGATCGCGCTGGCGTTCATCCTGGTCGCGGTGCTGATCTTCTTCACCGTCTTCACCGGCATCCGCGAAGTCGACCGGCGGCTGGTCGAGCGCGTGATTACGCTCGGCGGCGGTCGCGCCGCACTGTTGCGCGAGGTTTATGGGCCGTCGGTGATCGCGTGGATTCTCGGCAATCTCAAAGTCGCGGTCGGCTTCGCCTTCACCGGCGCGGTGGTCGGCGAGTTCGTCGCCGCAACCAAGGGCCTCGGTTACCTGCTGTCGTTCGCGCAGAGCAGCTACAACGCCGCGCTGATGCTGGCGCTGGTGCTGCTGATCATGGCCTTTGTATTGCTGCTCTTCGGCCTGACTGGCTTGCTCGAGCGCCGGCTGCTGCGCTGGCGCGGCTAGGCGCCCTTCTCGGCTTCGAGCTTTTCGACCAGCGCCGGCAGCACGCGCAAATCATAACCTTTGCGCGCCGCATCGGCGACCAGCGGCAGCGAACTCTCGCCGTCCAGCAGCGCACGCGACAGGCCCCACAGCAAAAAGCAGCGAGTGCCGCTGCGGCAATGGGCAAAGGCCGGACCGTCGCGCAGCATCGCCTTCTGGAATTGCACCACGTCGTTGCGCGTGATGTTGCCGGTGACCACCGGAATGAAATGGTATTTGAGGCCGTGCTTCTTGGCTTCGGCTGCGATCGTCTCATGGTCGGGCTGACCGGGCTCCTCGCCGTCGGGCCGATTGTTGATGATTGACGCAAAGCCCTGCTTGGCGATTTCGGCGACGTCGGCGAGACTTATCTGGCCCGAAACGGTGAGCTGATCGTTGATCTTGGTGGCACCCGGCATTCAACCTCCCTGCACCGGCCAGACGCCGGCTGTTTCGAGTTCGCGCATCGCCTTGTCAGTGAACTCGGCCTGCGGCGCGTTGCCGCCGATGACGAACATCAGAAGATACTCTTTTTCAGGATCGCCGGGAGTCACGCATTCGAAGCGGCGGATGGCGCCGGCCGGGAACGAGATAACATCGTAGGGATCGAGATCAACATGCTCGACGCCGCCGGCATCGTTTTCCCAGGTGCAGCGCCAGCGGCCCGTCATCGGAATGAACGTCTCGTTGGTGTCGTGGTTGTGCATCATCGGGCCGTGGCCTGGCTTGGCCTTGCAAAAGCCGAGATTGAAGCCTTCGGAGATCGGGATCGCGGACAGACGTGCCGCATCGTCGCCGACCGGCGAGGTCGCCGCGTCGTTGTCGTCGGTCTCGGGTGGCTGGAAGCCGATGACGTTGTAGAGGACGCGCTCGCAACCCGGCATCTTGCTGTCGGGCAGGCCGCCATCGGAGCCTTTGAGGTCTTTGAATCGCGCCACGCGCTTCATCATTGCGGCGCGCGAAACGCCGAATTTGGGCAGCTTTTCCATCGGCGGCCTCCCGGTCGAATTCAGCCGAGGTTAACACGCCGGCAGGCTGGCGCACGAGCGGTGGCGCCTGTCTTGAACGTCCGGCGGCCTTCAGCTTTAATCCGGCCGACGCGGGTGTAGCTCAATGGTAGAGCAGAAGCTTCCCAAGCTTACGACGAGGGTTCGATTCCCTTCACCCGCTCCAGCCCTTAGCCGAATTCGAAGTTAGCGCCGCACCGCCGCCACCTGCTTCTGCCGGTCGCGGTCGCGGACCTTCTCGACCGCCGCGAGTGCGCGCGGATCGAGGCCGGCGCCGGCGTGCTCTTCGAGATGCGCGACGATTGCCTTGCGCATGCGCGGATCCCAATACTTGAACAGATGATCGGCGATGCTGTCGATCGCCTTGTCCGCCGGCTGGTGCGCGAAGAACTTGCCGATCTGGTTGGCCACGTAGACCAGGTTGCTGTCATGCGACATGTTCGGTCGATTCCTGGATGATGCGGTCGCCATTGGTGAAAATCTCGAAGCCGTCGTCGCGTGCCACCGCCGCCAAGGTGATGCGCGCACGTTCGGCGAAGCGCACGGCGAGCGCCGTCGGCGCCGAGACCGCGGCCACCACCGGCGCACCGAGCATCGCCGCCTTCTGGATCAGCTCGACCGAGACGCGGCTCGTCAGCAGCACGGCGCCGCTTCCGGCGCGGACGCCGTCGCGCGCGAGCGCGCCGCCGAGCTTGTCGAGCGCGTTGTGCCGGCCAACATCCTCACGCAGCGCGACGATGCCGCGGCCCGGCTCCCAATAGGCCGCCGCATGGACCGCACGGGTCTGGCGATTGAGCCGCTGGCCGGCGGGCAGCGCCGCGATCGCAGCGGCAAGTGCTTCGGCCGAAACCCGGAAATCCGACATCACTTCACGCGGCGGCCGCATCGCCTCGACCAGGCTATCGACGCCGCATAGGCCGCAACCGGTCGGGCCGGCAAGATAGCGACGGCGCGCGGTGAAGGAATCGGCGCGTTCGTCGGCGAGCCACATGCGCACGTCGATGCCGTCGTCACTGGGCGTGATCTCGATGTCGTGGATATCGTCGGCGCGGCTCACGATGCCTTCGGACAGGCTGAAGCCGACGCCGAAATCCTCGAGGTCCGCCGGCGTCGCCATCATCACCGCGTGCGTGACGCGGTTGTAGGTCAAGGCGATGGCGGTTTCCTCGGGAATCGTGCGTTCGCCCGGTGCGGCCTCGCCGCCGCGCCACGCGATCCGCGGCACCCGTATCACCGGACTGAAGCCGTCGACGCTCATTCGGCGGCGGTGGCCGGCACCTTGACGGCAATGCGACGGCTCTTCTCCGCCAAGTCGCGATAGCTATCCTGCCACTCGGTTGGGCCGTTCGTCGGTGATATCTGGACCGCCGTCACCTTGTATTCGGGACAGCTCGTCGCCCAGTCGGCGTAGTCGGTGGTGACGACGTTGGCCTGGGTGTTGGGATGGTGGAACGTGGTGTAGACCACGCCCGGCGCGACGCGCTCGGTGATTTTGGCACGCACGGTCGTCTCGCCCGAGCGGCTGGCGAGCCGCACCCAGTCGCCGTCGCGCACGCCGCGCTCTTCGGCGTCGTGCGGATGGATTTCGAGCCGGTCTTCCTCGTGCCAGATGATGTTGTCGGTGCGCCGCGTCTGCGCGCCGACATTGTACTGGCTGAGAATGCGGCCGGTGGTCAGCAGCAGCGGGAAACGCGGCCCGACCTTTTCGTCCGTCGGCACGTATTCGGTGACCATGAAATTGCCCTTGCCGCGCACGAACGTGCCGATATGCATGATCGGCGTGCCTTCCGGCGCTTTGTCGTTGCACGGCCACTGAACCGAGCCGAGTTCTTCGAGCCGTTTGAACGACACGCCGGAGAAGGTCGGCGTCAGCCGTGCGATCTCGTCCATGATCTCGGACGGATGCGAATAGCTCATATCGAAGCCCATCGCCTTGGCGATGGCGATGGTGATTTCCCAATCTTCGAAGCCATTCTTCGGCTGCATCACCTTGCGCACCATGCCGAGGCGACGCTCGGCGTTGATGAAGGTGCCGTTCTTCTCGAGGAAGGTCGAACCCGGCAGGAAGACGTGCGCGAAGTTCGCGGTCTCGTTGAGGAACAGATCCTGCACGACGATGCACTCCATCGCCGCCAGGCCGGCAGTGACGTGCTTGGTGTCGGGATCCGACTGGACGATATCCTCGCCCTGGACGTAGAGACCCCGGAAGCTGCCGTCGAGCGCGGCATCGAACATGTTGGGAATACGCAGACCCGGCTCGGGCTCGAGAGTCACGCCCCAGGCCGCCTCGAACAACGCGCGCGTCGCGTCGTCGGAGATGTGGCGATAGCCGGAGAGCTCATGCGGGAACGAGCCCATGTCGCACGAGCCTTGGACGTTGTTCTGGCCGCGCAGCGGGTTCACGCCAACGCCGCGCCGGCCGATATTGCCGGTCGCCATCGCGAGATTGGCCATCCCCATGACTGCCGTCGTGCCCTGGCTGTGCTCGGTGACGCCGAGGCCATAATAGATCGCCCCATTGCCGCCGGTGGCATAAAGCCGGGCCGCGGCGCGGATCTCCTTGGCATCGAGGCCGGCGAGCGGCGCGACGGTTTCCGGACTGTTTTCCGGCAGCGCGATGAAGCGCGCCCATTCGGCGAACGCCGCCTTGTCGCAACGCTCTTCGACGAACGCGCGGTTCACCAGACCCTCGGTGACGATGACGTGCGCCAGCGCGTTGAGTACGGCCACGTTGGTGCCGGGCCGGATCGGCAGATGGTGGTTCGCTTCGATGTGCACCGAGCGCACAAGGTCGGTGCGCCGTGGATCGATGACGATCAGCTTGGCGCCGGCGCGCAGCCGCTTTTTCATCTGCGAGCCGAACACTGGATGCGCATCCGTCGGATTGGCGCCGATGACCATGATGACGTCGGCCTCTTCGACCGAATCGAAATCCTGGGTGCCGGCCGAGGTGCCGAACGTCTTGCTCAGGCCATAGCCGGTCGGCGAATGGCAAACGCGCGCGCAAGTGTCGACGTTGTTGTTGCCGAAGACGGCACGCACCAGCTTCTGCACCAGATAGGTCTCTTCGTTGGTGCAGCGCGACGAGGTGATGCCGCCGATCGAACCGCGGCCGTATTTCGCCTGGATGCGCTTGAACTCGGAAGCGACGCGGCCGAGCGCCTCTTCCCACGACACTTCGCGCCACGGATCGGTGATCTTCTCGCGCACCATCGGCTTCAAAATGCGATCGCGGTGCGTCGCATAACCCCAGGCGAAACGGCCTTTGACGCAAGAATGACCGTGATTGGCCTTGCCGTCCTTGTACGGCACCATGCGCACCAACTCGCTGCCGCGCATCTCGGCCTTGAAGCTGCAGCCGACGCCGCAATAGGCGCAGGTGGTGACCATCGAGTGTTCGGGCTGGCCGATCTCGATGACGGATTTTTCCATCAGTGTCGCCGTCGGACAGGCCTGGACGCAGGCGCCGCACGAGACGCATTCCGATTCCAGGAACGACTCGGCCATCCCAGCTTCAATAGTCGATTGGAAGCCGCGACCGTCCACAGTTAGCGCGAAGGTGCCCTGCACCTCCTCACAGGCGCGCACGCAGCGCGAACAGACGATGCATTTCGCCGGATCGAAGGTGAAATAGGGATTCGATGTGTCCTTTTCGGCTTTGAGGTGGTTCTCGCCTTCGTAGCCGTAGCGCACTTCGCGCAGGCCGACGGCGCCTGCCATGTCCTGGAGCTCGCAATTGCCGTTCGCCGAGCAGGTGAGGCAATCGAGCGGATGGTCGGAGACATAGAGCTCCATGACGTTGCGGCGGAGGTCTTTCAGCCGCGTGCTCTGCGTCGTCACCGCCATACCTTCCGCGACCGGCGTGGTGCAGGAGGCCGGCGTGCCGGCGCGGCCGGCGATCTCGACCAGGCAGAGGCGGCACGAGCCGAAGGCCGCAACCGAATCCGTGGCGCAGAGCCGCGGCACTTCCGTGCCCACCGTCATCGCCGCGCGCATGATCGAGGTGCCTTCGGGCACCGTGACGGTGAAGCCGTCGATCGTGAGCGTGACGCTCTTGTCGCTCTTCGCGGCCGGCGTGCCGTAATCGGTTTCCTTGATCAACGACATGACAGACTCCTATTCAGCGGCAGCGAGACCCGGCTGTGCGCCGAAATCTTCCGGGAAATGGGTGACCGCGCTCATCACCGGATAGGGCGCGAAGCCACCGAGCGCGCACAGCGAGCCGAGCTTCATGGTGGTGCACAATTCCTTGAGCAGCGTGAGATTGCCGGCGCGATTTTCGTTGCGCACGATGCGATCGATCACCTCGACGCCACGTGTCGAACCAATGCGGCAGGGTGTGCACTTGCCACAGGATTCGATCGCGCAAAATTCCATGGCGAAGCGCGCCTGTTGCGTCATGTCGACGGTGTCGTCGAACACGACGATGCCGCCGTGGCCGATGAGACCGTCGCGCGCAGCGAAGGCCTCGTAATCGAACGGCGTGTCGAAGAACGCACGTGGAAAATAGGCGCCCAGCGGGCCGCCGACCTGGACCGCGCGCGCCGGCCGGCCCGAGGCCGTGCCGCCGCCGATGTCGTCGACGAGTGCGCCCAGCGTTACGCCGAAGCCGGCCTCGAATAGTCCGCCGTATTTGATGTTGCCGGCGAGTTGCACCGGAATGGTGCCGCGCGAACGGCCCATGCCAACATCGGCGTAAGCCTTGGCGCCTTCCGCCAGAATGAACGGCACGGACGCCAGCGAGATCACGTTGTTGACCACGGTCGGCTGGCCGAACAGACCGTGATGCGCCGGCAGCGGCGGCTTGGCGCGTACCATGCCGCGCTTGCCTTCGAGGCTGTCCAGCAGCGCGGTTTCCTCGCCGCAGACATAGGCGCCAGCGCCGACACGGATCTCGATGTCGAATTCGTAGGCTGAACCCGCGAGCTTCGGACCGAGAGTGCGCTCGGCCCGGGCGACCGCGAGCGCGCGGCCGAAGGTCTCGATCGCGTGCGGATATTCCGACCGAATGTAGACATAACCCTTGGTCGCGCCGACGGCGATGCCGGCGATGGTCATGCCTTCGATCAGGACGAAAGGATCGCCTTCCATGATCATGCGGTCAGCGAAGGTTCCGGAATCGCCCTCGTCCGCGTTGCAGACGATGTATTTCTGCGGTGCCGCGGCCTGCGCGGTTGTGCGCCACTTGATGCCGGTCGGGAAGCCGGCGCCGCCGCGGCCGCGCAGGCCCGAACGGGTGACTTCCTCGACGATTGCTGCGGGCTGCAGGGCGAGCGCGCGCTCGAGCCCCTTGTGGCCGCCGTACGCGCGGTAATCCGTGATCGACAACCGGTCGACGATGCCGCAGCGCGCGAAGGTAAACCGCTGCTGCCGCTTGAGGAACGGAATGTTGTCCGGCCGGCCGAGGCGCCGCGGATGCGGCTTGCCATCGAGGAAACCAGCGTCGAACAGCGCTTCAACCTCGTCGGCGGCCACTGGACCATAGGCGATGCGTTCGCCGCCAACGGCGACTTCGATCATCGGCTCGAGCCAGAACAGGCCGCGCGACCCGGTGCGGACGATTTCAGCGTCGATCTGGCGACGGCGCAATATGGCAATGATCGCCCGCTCGACATTGTCGGCGCCGACGGCGAGCGCGGCAGCGTCGCGTGGAACGAAGATGCACGGACGCGTCATGACCGCCGCGCTCCATCGATGAGAGTGTCGAGGCGTTTGGCGTCGAGCCGGCCAAACACCTGATGGTCCAGCATCGCCGCCGGCGCACAGGCACACAGGCCGAGGCAGAACACCGGTTCGAGCGTCAACCGCTTGTCGGTGGTGGTTTCATGCCAATCGACATGCAGCTTCTTGCGCGCATGCGCCGCAAGTGCGTCGGCGCCCATCGACTGACAGGCCTCGGCGCGGCACAGCTTCAGTACGTGGTCGCCGGCCGGTGCCGAACGGAAATCGTGATAGAAGGTGACGATGCCGTGCACTTCGGCGCGCGACAGGTTGAGCGTCGACGCCACCATTTTCACGGCATCGGCGTGAACGTAGCCGAAGGATTCCTGAAGAGCGTGTAAAATCGGCAATGCCGCGCCCGCTTGCTGCGCGTGTTGCGCGATAATTTCAGCGCCGCGTTTCTCGTTCCAAGTCTCGTATCGCGCCATGACACATCCGCGCTGTTTGAATCACGCGGATATGACGCTTGCGCGGCGCTCGCATCAATAAAGCGGAATCGTGTTGCGATAGAACATCTCTATCTAATAGGCCGCACCTATCGTGCGATACGGATGTTCTATGCGACGTCCGAATTCGCGATTTCGACGTCGAGCACTTTAGCGACTTTCAGCGCTTCGGTGACGAGCGCCCCTGTCGCCGGCGTCATCGCCTCGCGTTTCGGCACGACGAGGCCGATTGTATGAAACGCCGCCGGCTCGACGATCGGGATCGCCTGCACCGTGCCCGTTAGGCCGAGTGTTTCCGCGAGGATTGCCGGCATGACACTGGCCCAGCGGCCGGTGCGGACGTGCGACACCAGCACTGTCATCGAGTTCGATTCCAGCGTCGGGACTTGATCCTCGCCGCTGCCGGAATCGTGCAGCAGGTGATTGATGATGCGGCGGTTCTGATTGTCCGGCGTCAGCAAGCAGAGCGGAATGTGCCCAACCTCGGCCCAGGTGACGCTACGGCGGTTGCCGAGCGGACTGTCGGCCGAGATCAGCAATTGATAGCGCTCGCGATAGAGCGGAATCGCGCGCACATTGCCGGTCGGCTCATTGTCGAGATAGGTGATGCCGGCGTCGACTTGCAGATTGTCGAGCCAGGTGAGTGCTTCGATCGACGTGCTCGAGCGGATAGTGAAGCGCACGTCGGGGTGGCGTTCGCGGAACGGCGTGGTCAAGGCCGAGACCATCGGCAGCGCCGTTGGAATGACCGCGATGCGCAGGTGCCCGACGAGACGTCCCTGCTTCAGCGCGTTGACTTCCTGGCGCATGGCGCGCACGTCGCCGACAATGCGCTTGGCCCAGCCGAGAACGCGGTCGCCCTCCGGCGTCAGGCCGACGAAGCGCGAACCGCGATTGACCAACAGAATGCCGAACTGATCCTCGAGCTGCTTCAGGCCCGCTGACAGCGTTGGCTGCGTCACGCCGCAAACTTCGGCGGCGCGTCCGAAATGGCGCTCGCGCGCAAGCGCAAGAAGGAATTCGAGCTTATCGATCACGTCAGCGGTGCCGCATGGTTTCTGGCGGTCGGGCATTATCGGGAAAAGCGACCGAGGAATCTATGTGCGCGCTTGTGTCTTTTGGAATATTTGCGGTTGCCGTTCGAAGACGAACGCCAGAAATGACGAAAATCCTGCAACAATATTCATAATAGAGCGGCCCTATCGAGCGACGGCGGCGCTTTAACGACGACCGGCTGCTGGTACCGGTGGTTGATGTAAATCAACGTCCGGTACTGCGCGCCTGGCTAAATGCACAGGCAAGAGAGGCGGGTGCGCCATGCCGACACCGATTACCTGGTACGTATTGGCCGATGGTTCCCGGGCACGAATCGTCACGCGGCCGGATCCGGCAGCGAACTATGTCGTCATCTTCGCTGAGGATTCGGCAGCCGCGCACGCGCGGTCGCATGACCTGATGAGCGAACGGCCGGGCCGCGGCCAGGAAAGCGCCTATTCGGGGCGACATGCGATTGAACCGCGGCACGACGCCCATCGCCTGGAACAGGCGAAATTTTTGCGTTCGCTCGTCGCGCATGTAAATCACGAAAGCGCGCGCGGTAGCTTCGACCGCCTCGTCATCTACGCCTCACCGCGGTGCCTTACGACGCTGCGCGACGGCCTCGACCCGATGACCGCGAAAAAACTGCGCGGCGAATACGCCAAGGATTTGACCAAGACGCCGTTGGCGGAGTTGCCGGCGCATTTCGGCACGGCCTAAGCGGCCACACGCGCGCCGCCGAGAGCCCGCCACATAGGAGCATGACATGCCTTACAGCACGAACACCGCACTGCCCGGTCCAGTCCGCCACCACCTTCCCGCAGGCGCACAGACCATCTACCGAGAGGCCTTCAACGGCGCATGGCGCCAGTATGCCACCAGCGACCGGCGTGAGGAAATCGCGCACCGGGTGGCCTGGGCGGCGGTCAAGCGGCGCTATCGCAAGGACGGCGAGACCTGGGTGCCGATGACGCCGCTGCGCCCAAGCCAGCTAGCCCGCACCCGTCGCCACTAGGCAGAATCCCTTACGGAGCAATCCGTATTTTCCGCCGTCTTCCGTCTGCGATCATCAGCGCGACGCCGGCCGCGCGCCGACGAAGAAGACGGAGGCAAATTATGCGTTCAGCATTGTCACTCGATGTCGCCCAGCTCAACCATCTGCGCGCAAAAATTGTCGAACTCGAGGCAAGGCCGCCGATTGAGCAAGCGCGCAAGCAGTGCCTGCTGCAGGCGCTGAAGATTGAAGAGCGGTCGCTGCGGCACTACACGCGGCGGTTCCAAACGGCCACCGCGACGCATCAAATGGCCTAGCGGCGCAGGATCGCGCACGTCCCCTGTCCGGTCATCATCGTCCCGTAGCATATTGGTGCGTCATGCTGGCGATGACTCTCGAGCAGGCTGGAGCGCCGTTGCGGGCGATCAATCGCGCGCCGCCCGAGCCCGGTCCGGGCGAGGTTCTCGTCCGGGTGCATGCCTGTGGCGTCTGCCGCACTGACTTGCATGTCGTCGACGGCGAACTGCCGCAACCCAAGCTGCCTCTGGTCCCCGGACACGAAATCGTCGGCACGGTCGAGGCCGTGGGTCCCAGCACCGAGCGGCTGCAGACCGGCGACCGTGTCGGTGTGCCATGGCTCGGCTGGACGTGCGGCGTCTGCGAATTCTGCCGCAGCGGCCGTGAGAATTTGTGCGACTGGGCGCGCTTCACCGGCTATCAGATCGACGGCGGTTACGCCGAATACGCTGTCGCGGACGAGCGGTTTTGCTTCGCCATTCCGCCGGAATTCGACGACCGCGCGGCGGCGCCGCTGATGTGCGCGGGGTTGATCGGCTATCGTGCGCTGCGCATGGCCGGCGAGGCCCGGCGGGTCGGTCTGTATGGCTTCGGCGCCGCGGCCCATATCGCTATTCAAATTGCGCGGCATCACGGCCAGGACGTCTTCGCTTTCACCAAGCCGGGCGACGCCAAGGGTCAGGACTTCGCCCGTTCTCTGGGCGCCGCATGGGCCGGCGGCTCGGAGATGCTGCCGCCCGAGCCGCTTGACGCCGCGCTCATTTTCGCGCCCGTGGGTGCGCTGGTGCCGGCAGCACTCGCCGCAACCGCGAAAGGCGGCACCGTCGTCTGCGCCGGTATCCACATGAGTGACATCCCGCACTTTCCATACCGGCTGTTGTGGCAGGAACGCATCGTGCGCTCGGTCGCCAATCTCACGCGTCAGGACGGCGAGGAATTTTTGGCGCTCGCACCGCGTGCCAAGGTGCGGACGACCACGGTCCCCTTTCCGCTCGCCCAGGCGAACGAGGCTCTGGCACAATTGCGCGCCGGTCAATTCGAGGGCGCCGCGGTGTTATTGCCCTAGGCCCACACGGCGGCCGCCAAGGCGGCCTGCGCCTGATCGGCAATGCCGCCAGATGCCTCAAGGCAAATCCAGTCGATCACGCCTGGGTCCTGCGCCAGCTGAAACTGCAGCACGGCGGCATCCGCGTCCGAGGCGTCGCTGCGGCGGCCTGCCAGTCGCTCTGCCAGAACCGCTTTCGGCGCCGCGAGCCAAATCCCGGTGAAGAAAGCGTTGGCCTGGCGGGCAATCGCCGCGATCGCCGCACGTTCATCGGCGCGAAGAAAAACCGCATCGGCGATGACCGACTGGCCGTCGTGCAGCGCCACCGTCGCTTCCCGGCCGAGCGCTTCGTAAACCCGAACATTGGTAGCCATGTCGTAGGCAGTCGGCGGCAGCCGCTGCTCCGGCGCGAGGCCGTGCAGCCGCTTGCGGATGACATCGCTGCGCAAGACACGCGCGCCCGGCGCACGGCCAATTCCAGGTGCGATTGCCTGGGCGAGTGTCGTCTTGCCGGTGCCGCTGACGCCGCCGATTGCAATCAACGCCGTTGGCGCGGGCCGCAATAGCCTCTGCGCCAGCCGAAAATAGCTCGGCGCCGAATCGACGGCACCGCCAGCCGCGGTCACGTGGGCCCGGATTGCCGCCCGCATCGCCAAATAAAGTGGCATCAACCCAAGGCCGCCTTCGTCGCCGCTGACGTCGAGATAGCGGTTGAAGACCAGCGCCGCGAAATCGGCATGTCCGCGGTGATTCAGGTCCATGAGCAGGAACGCCAGGTCATAAAGCACGTCGACTGAAGCAATCGCGTCGCTGAATTCGATCGGATCGAACAGCGTCGGCCGGTTGTCGAGCAGGCAGATGTTGCGCAGATGCAGGTCGCCATGACAGCGGCGCACCTGCCCCTCGCGGTTGCGCCGCTCGACGACCTGCCGTTGGGCCGCGAATTCCGTCTCGAGTTGCGCCGCAAAAGCCGTCAGCTCGGCGTCGCCGGCGACCGAAGTGCGTCGCAGATTGGCGACAATGTCGGCGATCACAGCTTGGACGGTGTCGGGGGTGCCCCACTGCCGCATGGGCTCGGCGGCAGCATGAAATACCGCGACCACATCCGCCAGATCGCGCATATGCTGCGGCGTCAGGCGATTTTCGGCCACCATGCGATCGAACAAAGCGGCTTCGTCGAATCGGCGCATTTCGACCAGCCAATCGACAGCCTCGCCCGTTCCATCGACGGCAAGGCCGCCGTCGCTGCTGCGGGTCACGGCATGCACGGCGCGATAGAGCGACGGCGCCATCGCGCGGCCGAGCCGCAGTTCGGCCTCGCAGTTCGTGCGCCGTAGGTCCGGAGTCGAGAAATCGAGGTAGGAGAACGCGACCGCGCGTTTCAGCTTGAAGGCGCGATCGCCGACCAGAAAAATGACCGAGATATGGGTCTCGCGCCGCTCGACTGTCGCGCCCGGCAAGCCATAGACCGCTCCGTGGCTCAGGAATGCGATGATCTCGCTTTGCTCGGCCGGCGTCATGGCCGGCATGTTACGTCGGCACGGCACGCGCGCTCAGCAGCAATTGAGCTCGGGTTCGCTGCGGCAGCGATCGATGAAGTGGCGCAGCACCAGTTTGAGCTTGGCAGATTGGCGGAAATCACCGCGCGCCTGGGCCGCCAGTATATCGTCCCGGATAATATTCTTGATCGCGCGCTGACCACCGGCAGTGTGGACCAGATAATTGCCCAGCTCGGCGGCGATCAACTCCGGCAGATGCTCGTGCTCGGCGATCGCTTTGATCTCCTCGCGGCCGAGGTCGCACAAACCGAGACAATCATCCAAGGTCAGCAATGCCGGGTCCTCTGCTTTTGTGCGATCATGTCGCCAGCAGACGGGTGGCGCCTTGACCTAGGTCAAACGGACAGGCCGCTTGACATGAATCAAGGCCGTTGCTTGCCGAAATGGTAACGGATTTGCGCCATACAGCCGGGACCGCCGCGTGAGCGTTCGAAACCTCAATTACCTGTTCAAGCCGCGTTCGGTCGCTTTGATAGGCGCGAGCGATAAGCCGGGTTCGGTCGGTGGCGTTCTGACGCGCAATTTGATGTCGGGCGGTTTCGACGGCTCGATCATGTTGGTAACGCCAACGCACGCCGCCATCGGCGGCAATGCCACCTTTCGCGACATCGATCACCTGCCGCGGGCGCCGGACTTGGCGGTGATTGCCACGCCGCCGGCAGCGGTACCCGACCTGATTGCCGCCTTGGGCCGGCGCGGCACCAAGGCCGCGGTGGTCATCACCGCCGGTTTCGGCGAGGGCGACGACGCTGCGGGTGCGAAACTGCGCCAAGCGATGCTCGATGCGGCAAAGCCGTATCTGCTGCGCGTGGTCGGACCGAATTGCCTCGGGGTCATGGCAACGCAGCACCACCTCAATGCGACCTTCGCGCATCTCGACGCGCCGCGTGGCGACTTGGCCTTCGTGGCGCAGTCGGGCGCGATCATCACTGCCATGCTCGATTGGGCAGCGGCGCGCGGCATCGGCTTTTCGCATGTTGTCTCGCTCGGCGACATGGCCGACGTCGATTTCGGCGACATGCTGGATTATTTGGCGAGCGACGGCGGGACGCGCGCAATCCTGTTGTATATCGAGGGTATTACGGCGCCCCGTAAATTCATGTCGGCGGCACGCATCGCCGCGCGGACCAAACCGGTGCTCGTGGTCAAAGCCGGCCGGCGCAGCGAAGGTGCCCGAGCTGTACGCTCGCATACCGGTGCCATGGCCGGCAGCGACGCGGTTTATGACGCCGTTTTCCGCCGCGCCGGCATGTTGCGCGTTTACGAGCTCGACGAACTGTTCGACGCTGCCGCGACGTTGGCTCTGTGCGACCCGGTGGCCGGCGAGCGGCTCGCGATCGTGTCGAACGGCGGCGGGCTCGCGGTCATGGCGACGGACAGCCTTATCGAGGCCGGCGGCACGTTGGCGGCGCTTGCGCCGGAAACGATCGCCTCCCTCGACCGTGTCCTGCCGCGCACCTGGTCGCGCGGCAATCCCGTCGACATCGTCGGCGACGCGTCGCCGCAACGCTACCGCAACACCGTCGCCATCGTGCGGCAGGACGCCAACGTGGATGCGCTGCTGGTGCTGAACGCGCCGACAGCGTTGGCCTCGCCGATCGAGGCCGCCCGTGCCATAGCGGCAGCGAACCAAGCAGGGCCCCGCAACCTATTGACCAGTTGGGTCGGTCAGCAATCGGCCGACGCGGCTCGACAAGTCTTTGCCACGGCCGGGATTCCGACGTATACGACGCCGAGCGAGGCTGTGCGTGGCTTCATGCACCTCGTGCGTCACCGTCGCCGGCAACAATTGCTGCTGCAAATTCCTGACGCGGCCTCGCCTGAAATTTCTCCGGATCGTATCCGGGTTCGCCGGCTGATTGATTCGGCATTGGCGCAGTCGCGGACTTGGCTAAGCGCCGCCGACAGCAAGGACATTCTTCAGGCTTACGGGATTCCAGTCGCAGCAGCCCAGACGGCGAAAGACCCCGCCGAAGTCGGCGCGATCGCGCGCAACCTCGGCACGGCCTGCGCGATCAAAATCCTGTCGCCCGACATCACGCATAAGAGCGATGTCGGCGGTGTCGCCCTCGATCTACAGACGCCAGAGGCCGCGAGCGCCGAAGCGGAACGAATGCTCGCCCGCGTCCGGCGAGCACAGCCCCAGGCGCGCATCGAAGGATTTACCGTCGAGCCCATGGTGGTACGGCGCGACACCCACGAGCTGATCCTTGGCATGACCGATGATCCGCAATTCGGACCGGTTATCCTGTTCGGCCAGGGTGGCACCGCCGCCGAGCTCATCAACGACATGGCGTTGACGCTGGCGCCGCTTAATTTGGCGCTGGCACGAAGCCTGATGGCCCGGACGCGGGTTTACCGATTGCTACAGGGCTACCGCAATCAGCCGGCGGCGGCGCTCGATGCCATTGCTGCCACGTTGGTCAAGCTATCGCAGCTGGTCGTCGATTTCGCCGAAGTCGCCGAATTGGACATCAATCCGCTGGTCGCCGACGCCCAAGGCGTCATTGCGCTTGATGCACGGTTGCGGGTGAAAGCGGCGAGCGGCGATTCCGCCGCGCGGCTGGCGATACGTCCGTACCCAACGGCGCTGGTCGAACACGTCATCCTGCCCGATGGCCAAGCCTATCAGCTGCGGCCGATTCGGCCTGAAGACGCGCCGGCGATCCAGGCGATGTTCCGGCGTCTCGAGTCCGAGGATATCCGCATGCGATTCTTTGCGCCGATCGCCGAACTGAGTCCGGCACTGCTCGCGCGCCTGACACAACTCGATTACGACCGCGAGATGGCGCTGCTCTTGACCGAATCCGATGGCGGCGTCGCGCCAGCAGATCTCGTTGGTGTCGTGCGCCTAGCCGCCGATCCCGACAACGAGCAGGCCGAATTCGCCATCACCGTCCGGTCGGACCGCAAAGGCCACGGCATCGGCTACTTCCTGATGCAGCGGATCATTACGTATGCCCGCAGCCGTGGTATCGCATCGCTGCGCGGTGACGTGCTGCGCGAGAACCGCCTTATGCTGGATTTGTGCCGCGATCTCGGCTTCGTCCTGGAGCCGTTGCCCGAAGACCCCGAAATCGTGCGCGCGACGCTCGATCTGGTTGCTGCGCCAGTGCCCGCCTAGGCCCCGGCAGTCGGCAATCTGCTCTCGCGCGCGAGCAATGTACGCTTGCGCTCGATGCCCCACCGGTAGCCGCCCAGACCACCGTCGCGGCGCACGACGCGATGACACGGGATCGCGACCGCGGCCGGATTCGCGGCGCAGGCCTCCGCCACCGCGCGTACCGCGCGCGGACGGCCAATACGCTTGGCCAATTCGCTATAGGTCATCGTTGCACCCGGCGGAATCGTGCACAACGCCTGCCAGACCCGCTGCTGGAACGCCGTACCGCGCAGGTCAAACGGCAGATCGGCAGCCGCACCCGGTCTTTCGACAAGACCGACGACCTTAGCCACCAGGCGCTCGAACGATGCGTCGCCGCCGACAAGCTGCGCCTTGGAAAATCGATCCTGGAGATCGCGCACCAGCCGTTCGGCGTCATCGCCGAGCGTGATGGCGCAGATGCCCTTCGCAGTTGCTCCGACCAGGATCGCGCCCAGGGAACATTGCCCGACCGCGAAACGGATCGCCGTTCCCGTGCCGCCGGCGCGGAAGTCGCGCGGGCGCATTCCGAGTAGCTTATCGGCAACCGCGTAAAAGCGGCCGCTGGAGTTGAAACCCGCATCATAGAAGGCTTCAGTCACGCTGCCGGCTCGCGGCAAAGCGGCGTGCAGCCGCTTGGCCCGGCGGGCGGCCGCGTAGGCGCGTGGCGTCACGCCGGTTACCGCCTTGAACAGCCGATGGAAATGAAAGCGGCTCAAGCCAGCGTCGCGCGCAAGTGCCGCGAGCGACGGCGGTTCATCCGCCGCCTCGATCGCACGACTGGCCGTGGCCACGATGGCGGCACGGCGTTTCGTCAGCGGTGGCGCCTCGGGCCGACAGCGTTTGCACGGCCGGAATCCGGCGGCTTCGGCGGCCGCTTGGCTGTCGTAGAAGGCGACGTTTTCGCGCCGCGGCAATCGCGCGCCGCAACCGGGCAGGCAGTAAACACCCGTCGTCCGCACGGAATAATAGAACTGGCCATCAGCACGGGAATCGCGCCGTTGGATCGCCGCCCAGCGTTGGGCGTCGGTCGCATAGAGTTTCGCGCCAGTCGACACTTGGTGTGCTGCCAGAGCCATGATCTGCTCCATCAATTGCGTCACGGACCGATCCGTGCCGCAACCGCTATTTGGCACACCCAAAAACGAGCCGCACTCCGGCGCTTGCTCTCGAATTACCGTGCCTACGCCTTAATTCGCCGGATCCACGCCGCCAGCGCCACCATCAGTTCTTGGATGAATTTGAGCGATGCCGCGTCCGTCAAATGACCCTGCGCGTCAAACTTGTTCTGCGCCTGGGGAATCATCACCTCGGGCTTATTGAGCGGAATCATGTCGAGATAGACGCAGGTCTGCCGCAGGTGATATTGCGCCCGGCCGGTGCCGAATAGGCCCATGCTCGCGCCCATCATCGCCACCGGCTTGCCGGCAAACGGCTGGTCGGGCGGCCGCGATGCCCAGTCGATCGCGTTCTTGAGCACTCCGGTCATCGAATAATTGTATTCCGGCGTGACGAAAAGCAGACCGTCAGCCGCTTTGATCCGACGCCGCAGATCCTCGATGACAGTTGGAAATCCCTGTTGGCGAACATCTTCGTTATAGGGCGGAATTTCCGCGAGCCGGTCGTATTGGTCGAGCACCATACCGGAAGGCAGGTTCTCGGCCGCCACCTTGAGCGCCATGCGGTTATACGAGCCTTTGCGCAGGCTGCCGCAAATGGCGAAGACATTGATCGTTTCGGCCATGATTCCTCCGTCGCCCCGTCGGCGCACAGGAAGCACGGTGCGTAGCACGGATCAAGGTCATCGGTCGCGAGTCACATTGCCGCCGCGACCGGCCTGCGATATTCGGTCGCTTTCGCCGCAATCATCGTCGCCATCGCAGACACACGCGGTTATAGCTGTCGCTGTGTATCGTCGGTGCCGAGGAGAATGATGAAAAACCGTGTCATGGTCGTACTCGCTGGCTTTGTATTCGCGATGGCGCCAAGATCTGCCTCGGCATCGCCTAACGTGTGTGCCGCTCTCAACGGCGAGGTCGTCACCGTCGAAGGCACTGCGATCCAACACAGCTTTGATTCGTCGCACAATAAATACAGTTTCATCCTGAGCCAGCCGACGATGTGCGGCGCTCAGATCGGACGGATCACGGTTTACGGCAAAGGCCGGCCGCCATGCGACGAAGGCCGCCGCGCACGCGTCACGGGCCGGTTCGGTTACGTCAACGATGCGGCGCGCGCGCTGACCGGGAACCTGCTGTTCGCCGACGTCGTCAGGTGCTACTGACGCTTCAGAGGCCGAACACGAACCGGAACCCGGCATAACTATCTTCGCCCCTCTGACCGTAAAATTCCTTGGTACGTGTCAGCAATCCGATATCGAGGCGAAAATCATCCTTCCAGAAAAATGCGGCACCCGCCGTCAGGTCGCCGACCAGCGGCTTTTTGTCGACACGCGGACTCGAAGCAAAGCTATTGCCATCGAGAAAGATGTTCTGCGCGACGGCGCGTCCTTCGAAACCGGCGAAGATGTACCAGCCGAAAGGCTGGATCATGCGCGCAGGGTTGAACCAATCGGTACCCGATGGCGCCGGACGAATGCGCGTGGGGCCGTAGTCGGCATTTAAATCCTGGCCGATGCGCACCGTGCCGCCGACCGCGCCATAGGTCAGCACATTTCCGCCGGTCACGCCGGCTTCCGGGACGACGTCGATACCAACTCCCCCGAGATCGGCGAGCCGCACCCGCCAGCGCCCATCATAAGAAACCATCAGGCCGGGCTCATTCTTCAGCTGGCCGTGCCAGCCCTGCCCACCCGGGATACCGACGACGAACTGGTGCCAGTCATTTTGCACCTCCCGGCCGAGCGCATCCGGACCGATTACGCCGATTAGCAGTTCGAGACCTGTGAGCCGGTTGCCATTCTCCTGCAGCAGCGCACCGCCGGTGTAAAGCCAGCCGGCATAGGGGCGGTCGCGTGGGTCGGGCGGATTGAGCGTGAGGTTCGCCGGCGTGAAGACGCTCTGGCCAAGGAAAATCCAGTCGAAACGGCGCTCGCTTGGCGCGGCGTTTGGAAATAATGATGGCACCAAGTCGAACGCCCGATAGCGCCAATCGTTTGACGGCAGCGGATCGGATAGGTACGCGCCACGGATGCCTTGCGTGTAATGCTTGTCGCTCGTGAAGAACAGCGAATCGTTCTCTTCGAGAATCGAGAGTTGTCCCGCCCGTGCCATCGACGCGCAGAGACACACTCCAGCCATGACGGCAGCGGTACGGACCCACATTGCTTCGCTTTAATGCGCCATGGGCCGATTTGGCTCCGGAGCTGCCTGGGTCAAATCGCCACGCTCCCACCAGCCGCCGCCCATGGCCAGGAACAGCTGTGCCGTATCGACATAACGCTGCGCCTCCGCCTGCGCGTAGCCCAAGCGCGCCCGTTGATAAAGGCGCGAAGCGTCGAGCACTTGCAGCAACGCCACATCGCCCGCCTGGTAGGCGCGACGGGTCAGATCGAGCGACCGGCGCGAGGAATCGAGCGCCGCGCGCTGTTCGCCGAGCAGCCGTGTGTCGTGCGCCAGCGCGTCGAGCGTATCTGCCACCTGAGCAAAGGATTGCAGCACCACCTGCTGGTAAGTCGCGCGTGCTGAATCGAAATTATCCTCGGCCGCGCGCTCTTGCGCCCGCAGCGCGCCGCCGTGGAATAGCGGCGTGGTAACACCGGCACCGAAATTCCACACATTGTCCCCGGCCGTCAGCAACGTATGCGGCGCGAGACCGATCTGTTCGACTGTAGCAGTCAGCGTGATGTCGGGATAAAGCTGCGCCGCGGCCACACCGACGGAGGCTGAAGCGGCATGAAGTTCGGCCTCGGCCGCGAGGATATCCGGCCGTTGGTGCACCAGCGCCGACGGCAGGCTGACCGGAACGTCGGCCGGTAACGTCAGCGAGGCGAGCGTGAAATCCGGCGCCGTCCAGGTTCCCGGCGTTTGCGCCACCAGCACCGTCAGCACGTGGCGGGCGACGCTTAACCGCTGCTGCAACGGCGGCAACAGGGTTCGGTCCGTAGCCAGTTGGCTGCGCGCGCTTTCAATGTCGAGATCGGTTGCGCCGCCGGCTTCGACGCTCCGCTGCACGAGCGCAAGGAGATTCTGATCGTCCGCCACCACATCGTCGACGGCGGCGATCTGCGCGTTGATCGCGGCAATGCCGATCGTATCGGTGACCGCGTTACCAGTTACCGCGAGGTAGGCCGCCGTCAGCTGATACCGCTCGATATCGGCCTGGGCCTGGCGTTCTTCGACGAGACGGCGGTTGCGGCCGAACGGATCGAGCGAGTAGCTGACCGTCGGCCCGACTGAGAACACGTTGAACGTGGCTGGCGGCTGCTTGAGACCGAAGGCGGCGAAGCTGATCTTCTGGCGTTCGGCCGATGCAGCGAAATCGAGTTGCGGGAATAAGGCGCCGCGTGCCGCAGCGGCGATATTCTGTGCCGCTGCCAGATTGGCGCGTGCCGCGGCGAGGTCGCGATTGCGCGCGATCGCCTGTTTCAAGATCGTGTCGAGCGCGGGCGAGCGGTAGAGCGTCCACCAATCACCGGTGATACGCTCGCCGATCGCGAGGCGCTGAGCGGGCTCACCGGCGACTGCATGCGGCGCGGCTCGTGCGGCGTCATACGCCTGATCGGTCGGCGGCGAAGGCGGCGTGAAATTCGGACCGACGGTGCAGCCGGCAAGCAGCACGCCGACCAGCAGCGGCGCCAGAGCCGGGCGCGCAGGCATGGAAATCTCCCGGGTTTTGGGTGGCTACCATTAGGCCCGCAGCCGCCTCAGCGCAACGGTCCAAGGGCCACCGCGCCTGCATGGGCGCCGTGCGCGCGGCTCACGCGGCGGCGGTCTGCCGGACGGTGCGTTCGGGCGGCAAAACCAGACGCGCTATGGTGCCGTAACCGACGGCGCTTTCGAGCCGCAAGGTGCCGCCATGCAGTTCGGCGAGCGACTTGGCGATTGGCAGGCCGAGGCCGGTGCCTTCTTGGGTGCGGGCAAGCGAGCCGTCGACTTGATAGAACGGCTCCATCACGCGGCTGATCTGATCGGGCGGAATGCCGATGCCGGTATCCTCGACGTCGATCTCGATGCCGCCAGCATCGTCCACGTTCGCTAGGATGCGCACTTCACGCTCGGCCGGCGTGAACTTGACCGCGTTCGACAGCAGGTTGAGCAGGATCTGCCGCAAGCGGCGTTCGTCACCGCGGAAATGCGGTACATTTTGCGCTACCTTGGTCGTGATCGTGACGCCCTTTTTGTTGGCGATCGGCGTGACAAAGCGAACACTGTCGCCGATCAATGTCGTCGCATCGATCAGGCCTTCGTTCAACGCCAACTGCTTCGCATCCGACTTGGCGAAATCGAGGATGTCGTTGATGATCGAGAGAAGCTGCGCGCCGCTGCGATTTATATCCTTGGCATAGTCGCGATAACGGCCCTCCGCGAGCTTGCCTTGCACGTCGTTCATGATGATTTCGGAGAAGCCGAGGATCGCATTGAGCGGCGTGCGCAGCTCATGGTTCATGTTGGCGATGAATTCGCTTTTGAGGCGGCTGGCGTCTTCGGACACCTGCTTGGCCTGGAGCAAATCCGACACCGCGCGCTCGCGTTCGGTCACGTCATGAAAGGTGATGATGACGCCGCCGATCGACGGCTCGTGCGACATGTTGCACAGCGTTGCCTCGTAGTCGCACAGCGATCCGTTGGCTTTGCGAATCTTCAGATGATCGACATGCGCTGCGGCGGAGCGCGGACCGTGCACGATCAGGGCCCGGCGCAAAGAGTCGACACCCTGACCTTCGACGAGATCGAAGACGCTACAACCCTCATGGGTCTTCGTGTCGAATCCAGCCAGTCCCTGCGACTGCATGGCCAACGTGATCTGTCCGGTGCGGGTGACGACGAGGAAGATATCGTTCGAGCTTTGCACCAGAAGACGGAAGCGGTCGGTCGAGATTTGGACAATGTGCCGTTCGCGCGCGCGCACCGATTCGAGGTGGTGATCGAACTTGGCGGACAGCAGCTCGAGGCCGAGGATGATGGCGCTGGCAACGGCGATCACGAGCGCCAATGCGCCGCGGTCGAGCTGCGCGGTATGGGGGTGCAGCAGATTCGGCACTGCCGTGAAGCAAGCTGCCTCCATGCCGGTGTAATGCATGCCGTAGACAGCCGCACCCATGACCACGGCGGCGCCGGCACGCCAGAGGCTGCCCTTGTCGCGCATCGCGATCCACAGGGCGGCCGTTGCCGCCACGCAGGCAATCACCACCGAGAACGCGACGACGGCGAGGTCGTAGGTGACGGCTGCCGGCAACTGGATTGCCGCCATGCCAGTGTAATGCATGCCGGCAACGCCAATGCCCATGATGATGCCCGCGAGCACGAGACGCGGGGTGGTGCGTTTGGTGGCGATGATCGCGAAACCGACGGCGGTAACGTCGATCGCGATCGCCAGTGACAGCAGCGTGACCGGAATGCTGAAGCTGACTGGGACCGGCAACGAGAACGCCAGCATGCCGATGAAGTGCATTGACCAGATGCCGCCGCCCATCGCGGTCGCCGCAGCGACTATCCAGCCGATACGGGTCCAGCCGGCCGACGACCAGATGCGCGAGGCGACGTTGAGCGCGACGAACGACGCCCAGGTGGCGACACCCGTCGACAAGACAACGAGCATCGGATCGTAGACGCCGTTAAGGATGTTGGGCATGCCCGGAGCCGTGAAATGCAGGAATTTAGCGGCGGAGCATGCACGAAAATCCTTAATGTTGCGTTTGCCCAAGTGCGCAGCGCGCGGCATGACGCTATGGTCAACAAAGAATTAACGACGGGGACGGCGATGGGCGAAGCCGCGGCGATGTTCGATGCGCGCACCGTCGCGTTGCACCGGACAGGCAATGGACCGCCGCTCGTGTTACTGCACTGTCTGGGCGTCGACCATCGGTTGTGGCCGCTCGCGCTCGGCGACATGGAGCGCGAACGCACGTTGCTCGCTTACGATTTTCCCGGTCACGGCGAAAGTCCGATGCCGTCGGCGCCCTACGGTATTGCCGATCTGTCGGCCCAGCTTGCTTCCGTCCTCGACCAAGCGGGGATCGCGCGCGCCACGATTGCTGGCATCTCGCTCGGCGGCTTGGTCGCTCAACATTTCACCGCCAGCTTTCCGACACGCGTTGATCGCTTGGTGTTGATCGACACGACACCGCGTTATTCCGAGGAATTACGCACGATGTGGGCCGTGCGCGCAGCGCAAGCCCGCAAGGACGGTGTCAAGTCGCTGGTTCCGGGCCTGCTCGAAATCTGGTTCACCAAGGATTTCGTCGCCCGGAATCCACCGGCAGTGCGCTATGTCCGTGACACGCTCGAAAACTGCTCAGCCGAAGGCTACGCCCGCGCCTGCGAAGCGCTGGCGGCGGCGGATTTGCGCGGGCTGGCGGCGAAGATCTCGGTGCCGACACTGGTAGTGTGCGGCGAGCAAGACATCCCGAGCTTCCTCGATGCTGCGCGCTGGCTCGCCGCCAACATCGCCAACGCCAAACTCGCCTGGCTGGCACCGGCGCGGCACGCTTCAATTCTGGAACAACCGGATAAATTCCGGCGGATGCTGCGCGACTTTCTCGCCTAGCGCGGCAGGTCGGACCGGCCTAACAGGAACTCGTCGACCGCACGGGCGCACTGCCGGCCTTCTCGGATCGCCCACACCACCAGCGACTGTCCGCGGCGCGCGTCACCTGCGGAGAACACCTTATCAACGCTGGTGCGATAGTTCTCGGTATTGGCTTTGATGTTACCGCGCTGATCGAGCGCTAGGCCGAGAGCCTCGACCGCGCCCGGCTTGACCGGGTGGAGGAATCCCATCGCCAGCAGCACCAGCTCGGCTGGGATGTGAAAGGCGCTGTTGGACAGCTCGACCATTTGCACGCGGCCGTCGCCTTCGCGGTGCCACTGCACACGGACGCAATCGAGGCCGGTGACACGTCCGTCCTTGCCGGTGAATCCCTTGGTCAGGACCGACCAGTCGCGGTCAACGCCCTCTTCCTGCGACGACGACGTGCGCAGCTTCATCGGCCAGTCCGGCCAAGTGAGCAATTTGTCTTCGTGCTCGGGTGGCTGCGGCATGATTTCGATCTGCGTTATCGACTTGGCGCCTTGGCGGTTCGAGGTGCCAATGCAGTCGGAGCCGGTATCGCCACCGCCGATCACCAGCACGTTCTTGCCGCCGGCCAGTATGTCCGCGCCGTCGAATTTCTCGCCGGCGACGCGGTGATTCTGTTGCGACAGGAACTCCATCGCGAAATGGATGCCGCCAAGCTCGCGGCCAGGCACCGGCAGGTCGCGCGGCTGTTCAGAGCCGATCGCGAAGACGACGGCGTCGCTCGCCTTCATCAGCTTGGCCACCGCCACGTTGCGGCCGACATGCGCGTTGACGTGGAAGACCACGCCTTCGGCACGCATCTGGGCGATACGGCGGTCGACGACGTGCTTTTCGAGCTTGAAGTCGGGAATGCCGATCCGCAGCAAGCCGCCGATCCGCGATGATTTCTCGTAGACGGCGACGTCGTGTCCGGCGCGCGCGAGCTGCTGCGCGCATGCAAGCCCGGCGGGGCCGGAGCCGACCACCGCCACGCGTTTGCCGGTGCGATGTTTCGCCGGCAACGGCGCGACCCAGCCGGCTTCCCAGCCGCGATCGGCGATGGCTTGCTCGATGGTCTTGATGGTGACCGGCGCTTCGATGAGATTCAGCGTGCACGAGGCTTCGCACGGCGCCGGACAGATACGTCCGGTGAAATCCGGAAAGTTGTTGGTCGAATGCAGCACGTCGAGCGCGCGCCGCATGTCGCCTTCGTAGACCAGGTCGTTCCAGTCCGGGATGATGTTGTTGACCGGACAGGCGGTATGACAATAGGGCGTGCCGCAATCCATGCACCGCCCAGCCTGGCGCTTCAGCTCGTCCGAGGGCAGCGGCTCGGTAAATTCGCGATAGTGCTTGAGGCGTTCTTTGACCGGCGCATAGGCATGGTCACGCCGTTCGAACTCCATGAAACCGGTCGGCTTAGCCATTGGATCAGGCGCTCACCGCGACGCCAATCTCCGCCGGCGCGGCCTTCCGCGCTTGCTCGATCTTCTGCAGGGCGCGTCGATATTCGACCGGCATGACCTTGACGAACTGGTTCTGCCAGTGCGCCCAGTTCTCGAGAATCAGCCGCGCGCGCGGGCTTTGCGTCAGCCGCGCGTGCCGCTCGATCATCCGGCGCAGCAGGCGAATGTCGTTTTCGTGCAGCGAATAGGCGAATTCGATCGGCTGGTCGGCATCGACCGGGCCGTCGTCGCCCTGGAGCGGCTCGAGCTCGACCATCGCGGTGTTGCAGCGCGTCTTGAAGTCGCCGCGCTCGTCGAGCACGTAGGCGACGCCGCCGCTCATGCCCGCGGCGAAGTTCGGACCGGTGTCGCCGAGCACGGCGACGATGCCGCCGGTCATGTATTCGCAGCAATGCGCGCCGGCGCCTTCGACCACCGCAATCGCGCCCGAGTTGCGCACGGCGAAACGCTCGCCGGCGACGCCGCTGAAATAGCATTCGCCGCTGATCGCGCCGTAAAGCACGGTGTTGCCGACGATGATGCTCCTGTCGCGCGCGAGCTTGCTGTCGCGCGGCGGATAGACGACGAGGCGGCCACCCGACAGGCCCTTGCCGGCATAGTCGTTAGTCGCGCCTTCGAGCGTGAACGCGACGCCGCGCGCCAAGAAACCGCCGAACGTCTGCCCACCGGTACCCTTGAAACGGACATCGATCGTCGCATCGGGCAGGCCGGCATCGCCATAGCGCCGCGCCACTTCGCCCGACAGCATCGCGCCGACGGTGCGGTTGACGTTGCGCACCGGCAGCTCGATTGAAACCTTCTGGCCCTTTTCCAGCGCCGGCTTGGCGAGCGCGATCAGCTTGTGGTCGAGCGCCTTTTCGAGCCGGTGGTTCTGGGCCTCGCACCGATACGTCTTGGTGCCGGCCGGCACCTGCGGCCGATGGAGCACGCGGCTGAGATCGATCTGGCGCGCCTTCGGATGGTTCGCGCCGCGCCGCATCATCAGCTTGTCGGTGCGGCCGATCATTTCGTTGAAGGTGCGGAAGCCCAGCTTGGCCATCAGCTCGCGCGTCTCTTCGGCGACGAAGCGCAGGAAGGTGACCACGTCCTCGGGCTTGCCGACGAAGCGCTTGCGCAGCTCCTTGTCCTGTGTGGCGACGCCGACCGGACAGGTGTTGAGATGACACTTGCGCATCATCACGCACCCTTCGGCGATTAGCGCCGCGGTGGCGAAGCCGAATTCGTCGGCGCCGAGCAGCGCGCCGATGACCACGTCGCGGCCGGTGCGCAGGCCGCCGTCAACCTGCACGGCGATGCGGCCGCGCAGGCCGGTCATCACCAGCGTCTGGTGCGTCTCGGCCAGGCCGATCTCCCACGGCTCACCGGCGTGGTGGATCGAGGTCAGCGGGCTCGCGCCCGTGCCGCCCTCGTGGCCGGCGATGGTGACGTGGTCGGCATAGGCCTTGGCGACACCGGCGGCAATGGTGCCGACGCCCATTTCCGCGACCAGTTTGACGCTCACCCACGCCTTCGGGTTGACGTTCTTCAAGTCGTGGATGAGCTGCGCCAGATCCTCGATCGAATAGATGTCGTGGTGCGGCGGCGGCGAAATCAGGCCGACGCCGGGAACCGAGTGGCGCGTCTTGGCGATCCAGTCGTCGACCTTATGCCCGGGGAGCTGGCCGCCCTCTCCCGGCTTGGCGCCCTGCGCCATCTTGATCTGCAGTATGTCGCCGTTGACCAGGTACTCGGCGTTGACGCCGAAACGGCCCGAGGCGACCTGTTTGATCGCCGAGCGCATCGAATCGCCGTTGTCGAGCGGCTTGTAGCGCCGCGGATCCTCGCCACCCTCGCCGGTGTTCGAGCGGCCGCCGATGCGGTTCATGGCGATGGCGAGCGTGGTGTGCGCTTCCCACGAGATCGAACCGAACGACATCGCGCCGGTGGAAAAGCGCTTCATGATGTTCTCGGCGGGTTCGACCTGGTCGAGCGGAATCGGCGCGGGCGCGAAATCGAAATCGAGCAAGCCGCGCAACGCGATGGCGCCGTCTTCCTGGTCGCCGGCGTGGCGCGCGTATGCCTTGTACTTGCGGTAGTCGTTGCCGCGCACCGCGTGCTGCAGCGCCGCCACCGAGTCGTTGGTCCAGATGTGCTGTTCGCCGCGCACGCGGTAGAGGATCTCGCCGCCCGGATCGAGCGCATTGCGATAGATCGGCGCATCGCCGAACGCCAGCCGATGGCGCCGCACGGTCTCTTCGGCGATGTCCTTGAGGCCGATGCCTTCGACCGGCGAATTGGTACCTGTAAAATATTCGTCGAGCAGCGCGCGGTTGAGGCCGACGGCATCGAAGATTTGCGCGCCACAATAGGATTGGAAGGTGCAGATGCCCATCTTGGACATCACCTTCATGATCCCTTTGGTCAGCGCCTTGATGTAGCGCTTCTGCGCCTCGATTTCGGGAACCAGCTTCTCGCCGAGATCGCGCTTCATCGCGGCGATGCTGTCGAGCGCCAGATACGGATTGATCGCCTCGGCGCCGTAGCCTGCGAGCAGGCAGATATCGTGCAGCTGCCGTGCTTCGCCGGTCTCGACCACCAAGCCGACCTCGGTGCGCAGACCTTCGCGGATCAGGCTGTGATGGACGGCGGCGGTCGCCAGCAGCGACGGCACCGCGATGTGCTCGGCGTCGAGCGCACGGTCTGACAGGATGATAATGTTCGAGCCGGCGCGGACCGCGTCCTTCGCCTGATTGCAGATGCGCTTCAGCGCCGGTTCCATGCCGGCGGCGCCTTCCGCCGCGGCGTAGCAGATCGACAGCGTGAAGCTCTTGAAGTGGCCGCCGGTGTTGTCCTCGATACGGCGGATCCGCTCCATGTCCATGTTGGTCAGGACAGGCTGATGCAGCTCGAGCCGGATATGCGAGCCGCCGGTTTCGAGGTCGAGCAGGTTCGGACGCGGACCGACCAGCGAAACCAACGCCATCACCAGCTCTTCGCGGATACTGTCGATCGGCGGGTTCGTCACCTGCGCGAAACGCTGCTGAAAATAATCAAACAGCAACTTCGGCCGATCGCTCAGCACGGCCAACGGCGTGTCGCGGCCCATCGAGCCGACGGTATCTTCGGCCGTCAGTATCATCGGCTTGAGGAAGAACTTGATATCTTCCTGGGTGTAGCCGAAAGCCTGTTGGCGATCGAGCAGCACGTCCGCCGGCGGTGGCAGCGGCGCCACCTCTTCCGGCAGCGACTCGAGCTTGATCTGCGTCTGGTCGAGCCACTTCTGGTACGGCTTGGCGCGCGCAATCTCGGCCTTGAGCTCGGCGTCGTCGACGATCTGGCCCTTCGCCAGATCGACCAGCAGCATCTTGCCGGGCTCGAGCCGCCATTTGCGGACGATCTTGTCCTCGGGAAAATCGAGCACGCCGGTTTCCGACGCCATGACGACGTGGTCGTCTGACGTAACGAGGAACCGCGCCGGCCGCAAACCGTTGCGGTCGAGCGTGGCGCCGATCTGGCGACCATCGGTGAAGGCGAGCGCCGCCGGGCCATCCCATGGCTCCATCAGCGCCGCGTGATATTCATAGAAGGCGCGCCGATCCTTATCCATCAGCGAATTCTCGGACCACGCCTCCGGGATCATCATCATCAACGCATGCACCATCGGATAGCCGCCGGCGATCAGCAACTCGAGGCAGTTGTCGAGCGTCGCCGAGTCGGAATTTCCGTCGCCAATGAGCGGCCACAGCTTGGCGAGATCTTCGCCCAGCAGCTTCGACGTCATCGAATGACGCCGCGCCATCATCCAGTTGATGTTGCCGCGCAGCGTGTTGATCTCACCATTATGGGCGAGGAAGCGGAACGGATGCGCCAGTTCCCACGACGGGAACGTGTTGGTCGAGAATCGCGCGTGCACCAGCGCGAGCGCCGATTCGGTGCGCGGATCGTGGAGATCCTTGTAGTAGAGCGCGAGGCGCTCGGGAATTACCATGCCCTTGTAGATGACCGTGCGCGTCGACAGGCTGGCGATATAGAACGCCCCGCCTTCCGGCAGCTTCTTTGCGCGCACGGTGGCGTGTGATTGCTTGCGGATGACGTAGAGCTTGCGCTCAAGCGCGTCGGCATCCGCGACGTTGGCGCCGCGTGCGACGAAGAACTGGCGGATGATCGGCTCGATCGGCTTGATGCTCTCGCCCAACACGGTCGAATCGACCGGCACGTCGCGCCAGCCGAGGAGCGTCTGGCCTTCGGCGGCAATCAGGCGCGTGATCGTGGCTTCGCACTCGCGCCTGGTATCGGGATTGCGCGGCAGGAAAACCATGCCGACGCCAAAATGGCCGGCCGCCGGCAGCGTGAAACCCAACTTCTTGGCTTCGTCGTGGAACAGCTTTTCCGGCAATTGGATCAGGATGCCGGCGCCATCGCCGGCCAGCGGATCGGAGCCCACGGCGCCGCGGTGCGCCAGGTTGTGAAGGATCTCGATTCCCTTGGCGAGGATGTCGTGACTTTTGCGGTTCTTGATATGTGCAATGAAGCCGACGCCGCATGCATCGTGTTCATGCGCCGGGTCGTACAAACCTTGCTGCGCAGCCATACCGTGCGCTGTCAAAACCCCATCCTCCCCCGATCCGATCGCTCCTGGGTTGCGTCCCAAGACCGGATCGGGAATTTCACCCTGCCGCATCGAATCCCGCTGCGGCGGTTTAGCGATGTGCTTTGTGGCAGCATCGCGGCACGGCCTCACCGAGTCAAGGAAAGCCTAACGTTAAATGGGGTGCCTCCGGCTAGAAAAAACCCTTGGGACGCCAGGGAAATCACGGTTAAGCGGGCCGGCCCACGACCGGCGCATTTGCTATGCGCTGACGCGTCGCATGACGTTGACAGTGGCGAAGCCCACGACGCATGGTTAAACGCGACATCAACCAGGACCAAGGTGACAGCGCGAGCGCGCTGTACCGCGTCCGGAGAGGGACGCGGCGCCAAACGCCGTTCGCAGAGAGGAATATCCGCGTGACTGGCCGCGCCCAGCTCAAATCCGTGACCCCGCGCAACGACGAATTGACCGAGGCCAAGCGCCTTGAACTCTATCGCCTCCAGGTCGAGATTCGCGACTGCGAACAGCGCGCCTACGACCTGTTCCTGCAGGGCCTGGTTAAGGGCACGAGCCACCTATCGCTAGGGCAGGAGGCAGTCGCGGCGGGCTTTGCCGGCGCGATGGAAAAAGGCGATCTCAGTTTCTGCACCTATCGCGGCCACGCCCATACCCTCGCGCGCGGCGTCCCGATGGAGAAGGTGCTGGGCGAGTTGATGCAGCGCGACAACGGTTTGATGCGCGGCAAGGGCGGCTCAATGCACCTGACGTCGGTCGATCACGGCGTCATGGGCTCCTACGCGATCATCGGCGCCCATCTGCCGATCGCGTGCGGCGCCGCCTGGCGCGCGCAATACAAGGGCCAGAAGGACGTCTCGGTCTGCTTCTTCGGTGACGGCACGACCAACATCGGTGCGTTTCACGAGGCGCTCAATTTCGCCGTGGTGTGGAAGCTGCCGGTCATCTTCGTCTGCGAGAACAATCTCTACATGGAATACACGCCCATCGGTGAGGTGACGGCGGTGCAGCATCCCGCCGCCGACCGCGCCAGCGCCTATGGGCTCGACCGCATCATCATCGACGGCAACGACGCCGACGAAGTCTTCCGCACCGCCCGCGTCGCCTTCGATAAGGCGCGCGCCGGCGACGGACCATCGCTGATCGAGTGCATGACCTACCGCCACAGCGGCCATTCGCGCGCCGATCCGGCGAAGTACCGGCCCGCCGGCGAGCTCGATGAATGGTTGAAGCGCGATCCGATCCGGCTCTATCGCAGCCGGCTGCTGGCGGCCGGTGTCAACGAGGCGGCGGTCAAGGCGATCGAGCAAGAATCGAAACGCAAGGTCGATGCTGCGACCGAAGCGTGCAAGGCCGCACCGGCATCGCCCGCCAAGATCCTGACCACCGACGTTTATGCCGACGGAGGCTGGGCGTGGCGGAATTGACGTATCGCGACGCGGTGGCGCGCGGCATTGCGCAAGAAATGAGCCGCGATCCCGACGTCGTTTTTCTGGGCGAGGATGTCGCCAAGGCTGGCGGCGTGTTCAAGGCGACGGTCGGCCTGCTCGAGCAGTTTGGACCGCGGCGCGTGCGCGACACGCCGATTTCGGAGCAGGCGATCCTGGGTGCCGCCATGGGAGCGGCGATGACCGGTTTGAAGCCGATTGCCGAGATCATGTTCTCGGACTTTCTGGCTGTGTGCTTCGACTACATCGCCAACGAGATTCCGAAATCGCGCTACATGTCGAACGGCCAGGTGAAATGCCCACTCGTTATCCGCACCGGCAACGGCGCCGGCTCGCGCTTCGGCGCGCAACACAGCCAGAGCGTCGAGAACTGGGCGATGATGATTCCGGGGCTCAAGGTGGTGGCGCCGTCGACGCCGCACGACGTCATCGGGCTCATGGCGGCGGCGGTGCGCGATCCCGATCCGGTGATCTTCTTTGAGCACAAATCGCTCTATGCGGCGAAGGGCGAAGTTCCGGACGGCGAGATTGTCGAGCGCCTCGGTACGGCCAAGATCGTCCGCCCCGGCAAGGATGCAACGGTGCTGGCACTGGCGCTGATGGTGCCGCGCGCGCTGGCCGCCGCCGAAACGCTGGCGGCGACACACGGCATCGACGTCGAGGTGATCGACGTGCGCTCGCTTGTGCCGCTCGACCTGGCGACGATCCTGGGCTCGGTCGCGCGCACACACCATTTGTTCACCGTCGAGGAAAATCCGCGCCTCTGCGGCTGGGGCGCCGAGTTGGCTTCGATCGCGGCCGACGAGGCGTTTTACGATCTCGACGGACCGGTGGTGCGTATTACAACCCCGCACATTCCACTGCCGGCTGCGGATAACCTCGAGGATCTGGCGCTGCCGAACGCGCCGCGCATTGTCGACAAGATCCGCCGTTCCCTCAACGCGTAAGGTCGATCATGGCTGGCATGACCAAGGTCAAACTCAGAGACGCGCCGGACATCGAAGTGCCGACTGGCCTCTATATCGGCGGCCAGTTCCGTGCCGCGACCGGCGGTGGGCAATTCGACGTGCTCAATCCCGCGACCGAACAGCCGTTGTGCAAGGTCGCCGATGGCACCGTCGACGACGCCAAGGCCGCGCTCGACGCCGCGTCACGCGCCTTCCCGGCCTGGTCGGCGACCACTCCGCGCGACCGGGCCGAAATCCTCCGCAAGTGCTTCGAGCTGGCGATCGCGCGCAAGGAATTCTTCGCCCGACTGATGACGCTCGAGAACGGCAAGGCGTTACCCGATTCGCGCGCCGAAGCGGCCTATGCCGCCGAATTCTTCCGCTGGTATTCGGAAGAGGCGCCGCGGAATTTGGGCGAGGTCTCGCGGGCTCCGTCGACCGGGGCGCGCATCCTGGTACAGCACAAGGCCGCTGGCATAGCGGTGATGGTGACACCGTGGAATTTTCCGGCGGCAATGGGCACGCGCAAGATCGCGCCGGCGCTGGCCGCGGGCTGCACCGTCGTACTCAAGCCGGCGTCTGAGACGCCACTGACCATGCTGGCGCTCGCCGAATTGTTCCAGGAGGCCGGCGTGCCGGCCGGCGTCGTCAACATCGTGCCGTCGCGCAAGTCAGGCGCGGTCGTCAGCGCGATGCTGCACGATCCGCGCGTGCGCGTGATCTCGTTCACCGGCTCGACCGAGGTCGGCCGCAAGCTCTTGCACGAAGCCGCTGACAATGTCGTGCGGCCGGCGATGGAGCTCGGCGGCAATGCGCCGTTCATCGTATGCGAAGACGCCGACATCGACGCCGCCGTCGAAGGCGCGATGGTCGCGAAGATGCGTAACATGGGCGAGGCCTGCACCGCCGCCAACCGCTTCTATGTGCACGAGAAGGTGCACGACACCTTCGTCGACAAATTCGCCGCCAAAATGAAGGCGCTGAAAGTCGGTAATGGGCTCGAGGACGGCGTCACTGTCGGTCCACTGGTCAACGCCGACACGCGCGACAAGGTCGCGGCGCTGGTCGAGGATGCGCTCAACAAGGGCGCACGCGCCGTGCTCGGCGGACAGCGTGTCAACCGCACCGGCTTTTATTACCCGCCGACGGTGCTGGTCGACGTGCCCGACAACGCCCGTTGCCTGAAAGAGGAAATCTTCGGGCCGGTGGCACCGATCCAGAAATTCCGCGATGAGGACGAGGCCATCCGCAAGGCCAACGACACCGAATTCGGCCTGATCTCCTACGTCTATACCCGCGATCTGTCGCGCGGCCTCAAGATCTCGGAGCGGCTCGAAGCCGGCATGATCGGCCTCAATCGCGGCGTCGCCAGTGATCCGGCGGCGCCGTTCGGCGGCGCCAAGCAATCGGGCATCGGCCGTGAAGGCGCGCACGAAGGCATGATGGAATTCCTCGAGACGCAATACGTCTCGGTCACCTGGTAGGCGACAGCGGCCCCATGGACGTCATCATGCCCCAGCTCGGCGAGACCGTCGCCGAAGGCAAGGTCGCAAGCTGGTTCAAGAAGGTTGGCGACAAGGTCGCCGCCGGCGAAAATTTATTCCTGATCGAAACCGACAAAGTCTCAATGGAGGTGCAGGCAACCGAATCCGGCACGCTGACCGAAATCCGCGTACCCGCCGGAGAAACCGTGCCCGTCGGCACCGTCGTCGCGATTGTTGGCAAAGCCGGCGAGAAAGCCGCCGCCGCGAAGCCAGCACCGGCGCGGCCAGCGCCGACCGTCGCCAGATCGGCGCCGGCGCCCGTGGTGGTGGCTGCATCCAGCGCGCCGGCCGGTACCTATCGACCGTTTACGCCCACGCCTTTTGAAGAAGTTCGTACGCCCGTCGGGATCGCGTCGGCGCCAGCCGCGGCGCTCAATGGACTCAAGACGACGCCGCTGGCGCGGCGGCTGATCCAAAATACCGGCGCCGATCTGGCCGCGATCGCGCAGCGCGTCAAGGCGCTAGGCGGCTGGCGCATCGCCGCGGCCGATGTCACCGCTGCGCCCGTCGCGCCGGCTGCTGCGCGCGCGCCCATTACCCTGCGCGAAGGCGATACGGTCGAGCCGCTCAATCGCATCCGCGCGCAAACCGCCGCCAATCTCGCCGAGGCCTGGCGGACAATTCCGCACGCCTTCCAGGCGGTCGAGATCGACGTCACCGGCATCGCGACAGCGCGTGACAAGGCGAAGGGGACATTCGAACAGCGCCATGGCGCGGCATTGACCTATCTGCCGTTCATTGCGCGTGCCCTTTGCATCGTTCTCGGCGAGTTTCCGCACGCCAATGCCAGCTTCGACCGCGACCGGCTGATCCTGCACCGCAAGATCAATCTCGGCATCGCCACAGATCTCGGCCAGGACGGGCTGATCGTGCCGGTGGTGCAGCACGCCGAGGACCTGAATGTCGCCGGCCTCGCCAAGGCGATCGCGCGGCTCGCCGACAAGGCGCGCAGCGGCAAGCTGACGCCGGCAGACCTTGCCGGCGCAACATATACCCTCACCAACAATGGCAGCTTCGGCACGCGATTCACCATGCCGGTGATCAATCCGCCCAACGTGGCGATCCTGTCGTTCGATGCGGTGCGCAAGGCGCCGGTCGTGATGGAAGGCCCGAAGGGCGACAGCATCACCATCCGCCGCGTCGCCATGATCGGCCAGAGCTTCGACCACCGCGCCTTCGACGGCAGCTACGCTGGCTCGCTGCTGCGCCGGATTAAGGAAATCGTCGAGACGCGCGACTGGGCCGCGGAACTCGGCTGAGGCCTACTCCGCCGCCTTCGCCGGTGCCTTACCCTTCGTCGGCTTGGCGGCAAAGGCGAGATGGTCGTCGCCGGTCGAACTGACGTTCACCGTCTCGCCGTCCTTGATCATGCCCTTGAGCAAGGCTTCCGCCAGCGGATTCTGCAGCTCCCGCTGGATGACGCGCTTCAGCGGCCGTGCGCCGTAGACCGGATCGTAGCCCGCCGCCGCCAGCCACTCGCGTGCCTTGGCGTCAAGCGTCAGCGTGATCTTGCGCTCGGTCAGGAGCTTTTCGAGGCCCTTGAGCTGGATCGCGACGATGCTCTCCATGTCGGCGCGCGACAGCCGCCGGAAGATCAGGATCTCGTCGAGGCGGTTGAGGAATTCCGGCCGGAAAGCGGCACGCACCGCCTCCATAACTTGGCCGCGCACGCTAGCGACGTCATCGCCTTCGGGCAGATTGGCGAGATACTCGCTGCCGAGGTTGGACGTCAGGATGATGAGCGTATTGCGGAAATCGACAGTGCGGCCTTGACCGTCAGTCAGACGTCCGTCGTCCAGCACCTGGAGCAGGACGTTGAAGACATCGGGATGCGCCTTTTCGACCTCGTCGAACAGGATCACCTGATAGGGCCGGCGCCGCACCGCCTCGGTGAGCGCGCCGCCTTCCTCGTATCCAACATAGCCCGGCGGCGCGCCGATCAGCCGCGCGACCGCGTGCTTCTCCATATATTCCGACATGTCGATGCGCAGCACCGCCTGGTCGCTGTCGAACAGGAATTCGGCGAGCGCCTTGGCGAGTTCGGTCTTGCCAACCCCGGTCGGACCGAGGAACAGGAACGAGCCAATCGGTCGATTCGGGTCCTGTAGGCCGGCGCGGGCGCGCCGGATCGCGTTCGAAACGGCGGCGACCGCCTCATCCTGGCCGACGACGCGGCGGCGCAGATTCGATTCCATCTGCAACAGTTTTTCGCGCTGGCCTTCGAGCATCTTGTCGACTGGAATACCCGTCCAGCGCGACACGACCGCGGCGATGTGCTGCTCCGTCACCGCCTCGTCGATCATGCGGTTGCCTTCGGCGGCTTCGGCCGCCTTGAGCTTCTTCTCGAGGTCGGGAATGACGGCATAGGTCAACTCGCCGGCGCGGGTGAAATCGCCCTTGCGCTGCGCCTGTTCGAGCTCAATGCGCGCCTTGTCGATCTGCTCCTTGAGCTTTTGCGCGCCGGCCATCTGTTCCTTTTCGGCGCGCCAGCGCGCCGTCAGGTCCGCCGACTGCTTCTCGAACCCGGTCAGCTCGACTTCGAGTTTCTTCAGCCGGTCCTTCGACGCCGGATCGGTTTCCTTCTTCAAGGCTTCGCGCTCGATCTTGAGCTGAACGATGCGACGGTCGAGCTCGTCGATTGCCTCGGGCTTGGACTCGGCCTCCATGCGCAGGCGCGATGCCGCCTCGTCCATAAGATCGATCGCCTTATCGGGCAGGAAGCGGTCGGTGATATAGCGGTTCGACAACGTGGCCGCGGCGACGATGGCACCATCGGTGATACGCACGCCGTGATGCAGTTCGTATTTTTCCTTGATGCCGCGCAGGATCGAGATTGTGTCCTCGACCGACGGTTCATTGACGAACACCGGCTGGAAGCGCCGCGCCAACGCGGCGTCTTTCTCGATATGCTTGCGATACTCATCGAGCGTGGTGGCGCCGACGCAATGCAGCTCGCCGCGCGCCAGCGCCGGCTTGAGCATGTTGGATGCATCCATTGCGCCCTCAGCCTTGCCGGCGCCGACCAGGGTGTGGAGCTCATCGATGAAGACAATGATCTCGCCGGCGCTCGCCGTAATTTCTGACAATACCGCCTTGAGGCGCTCCTCGAACTCGCCACGGAACTTGGCGCCGGCGACCAATGCGCCGAGATCGAGCGCCAGAAGGCGCTTGTCCTTGAGGCTTTCCGGCACGTCGCCGTGAACGATGCGCAGCGCCAGGCCTTCGACGATGGCGGTCTTACCGACTCCGGGCTCGCCGATCAGCACCGGATTATTCTTGGTGCGCCGTGACAGCACCTGGATGGTACGGCGGATTTCCTCGTCGCGGCCGATGACCGGATCGAGCTTGCCGTCACGCGCCGCCGCAGTGAGATCACGGGCGTATTTCTTCAGCGCGTCGTAGCTCTCCTCGGCGCTCGCGCTGTCGGCGGTGCGGCCTTTGCGGATCTGTTCGATGGCGGCGTTGAGATTTTGCGCGTTGATGCTGGCGGCGGCCAGCGCCTTGCCAGCAGCGGAATTCTTGTCGAGTGCCAACGCCAACAACAGACGCTCGGCGGTGACAAAACTGTCGCCGGCCTTCTCGGCGATCTTCTCGGCTTCGCCGAAGAGCCGCGCCAGATCGGATGATACGAATGTCTGGCCGGCGCCGCTCCCTTGGATGCGCGGCAGCTTGGCAAGCGTCGCTTCGGTCGCTGCCAATGCACGCGCCGGATCGCCACCGGCCGCGCGTATCAGATTGGCTGCAAGCCCTTCCTTGTCGTCGAGCAGCACCTTGAGCAGGTGCTCGGGAACGATTTGCTGGTGGCCGGAACGCTGCGCCAGCGTCTGCGCCGCCTGGACGAAGCCCTTCGAGCGCTCCGTGTATTTTTCGAAGTCCATTGGACCCCCTTCGTGACCGACGCAACTGCCCTCCTTGGAAGCAGCGGTTGCACCTTCCGACACAAATATGGGGTGATTCCGGCCGCCGACAAGGGCGGTCAGGCCGGGGTATCAGCCTAGATCAGAGATACGCGGTTCTGCCGCGCCGGTTAGGCGTTGTAGTCGGGATCGGCCGGTGGCATCGGCGGCTGCGCGCCCGAACCGGCCGGCGACGCCGACGACGGTTGATGCGCCGGCTGGGCCTGGGGCTGCGGCTGCGGCTGCGACTGATGCTGATTCGAATGCTGCGGTTGATGTTGCTGCGGCGGCATCGGTTGCTGCGGCGACATCGGCTGGTGATGCTGTTGCGACTGCTGCTGTTGCGGCTGCTGATGTTGCTGTTGCTGTTGCTGGTACTGGCCTTGCGCTTGCCCCGGCTGGCCATGGCCGTCCATCTCGTCGCCGCCTGCGATCTCGTTGTCCGCCGGCGTCATCGGCCGTTGACCTTGGTTATCGTAGCCGCCATTGACCTGCATGATGCGGTAATAGTGCTCGGCATGCTGGTAAAGATTTTCCGCCGCGATCCTATCGCCGGCCGAGGCCGCCTCGCGTGCCATCGCGATATAGCGCTCGAACACCTGGTAGGCGTTGCCACGGATTTTCACGCTCGGCCCGCTCGAGTCGAAGCTCTGTGAACGATGCGGCGGACGCCCGCCGCCTTGCCGGTTTTGGGGGTGGCCGCCCATCATATTGCGTCCACCACGCCCACGATTCTTCTGGCCTGGTCTCATGAGTCCCTTGATGTCGAAGTCATCGGTAGCAGTTTCAATTGTGCCTTTTCGGCTTCACCCCAAATCCGAAGCGGTATTAACCCATCGCGCGCGGCACGAACGCCGGCGGTTAATCGAAAAAGGGGCGGTTTGTGCGCCTGTGGCGCGGAGCACGCAGCTCCTTGGCTTTTGGCGTGGGTACCCTAAACGGGATGGAAGCCGAAGCCAACCTGTTTTTTTGCCGGTTCCGCGCCACTTTAGCCGCATTCCGCTTGACGCAGCACGAGACAGCGTTTGTGTCCGGCGAGATCGCGTCGCGTGCCGCCGACGCGCAATCCGGATGCGGTAACAATCGCGGCGACTGCTTCCGCCTGACCGGCGCCGAGTTCCAGGAACGCCCAGCCGTTGTGCCGCAACATCTTCCGCACGACAGGCGCCAGCGCCCGATAGGCCGCCAGCCCGTCACTGCCGCCATCGAGCGCACGCGGCGGATCGAAGCGCACAACTTCGACCGGCAAAGCGGCAATTTCGTCAGACGGAATATAAGGTGGATTGGCGAGGATGACGTCGGCGGCGGTTAAATCGATTGTGGCCCAATCACCCGTGATGAATTGGGCGCGATTGGCCAATCCCAAAGCGACGGCATTGCGCGCCGCGGTCGCGACAGCGCCCGGTAAAACATCGAGTCCGAGTCCGGTAGCGTTTGGACATTCGCTCAGCAGCGCCAACAACAGCGCACCCGTGCCGGTGCCGAGATCGAGAACGTGCAACGGTGCGGTACGGTCCGGCAGCGCGGTCAGGGCCGCTTCGATCAGCGTCTCGCTATCGGGCCGCGGATCGAGCGTGTCGGGCGAAAGCGCAAAATCGAGACTCCAGAATTCGCGCGCGCCACGGATGCGTGAGTAGGGCTCGTGTGCGGCTCGCCGATGGACGTATTCCAGCAGCCGCGTTTCATTGCCCGCCGCAAGATCCAACAGCAGCCGCGCCTCGTGCCGCGGATTGACGATACCGGCAGCACCGAGGCTGTGTGCCGCGCGAGCGATTGGATCGTCGGCGACGACGTTCATTCAGCTTCTGCCAGCTTGGCGGCGCGATCTTCGGCCAGTAGCGCGTCGACGAATTCGTCGAGCGCCTCGCCTTCCATCACCTGCGCGATCTTATAGAGCGTCAGGTTGATGCGGTGGTCGGTGACCCGGCCTTGCGGAAAATTGTAGGTGCGGATGCGCTCCGACCGGTCGCCGGTACCAACCTGACTTTTGCGCGATGCGGCGCGTTCGGCCTCGCGTGCCTGGCGCTCGCGCTCGTAAAGCCGCGCGCGCAGCACCTTCATCGCCTTGGCCTTGTTCTTGTGCTGCGATTTCTCATCTTGCTGCGATACGACGAGGCCGGTCGGAATGTGGGTGATGCGCACTGCGCTGTCGGTGGTATTGACCGACTGGCCGCCCGGCCCCGAGGAACGGAATACGTCGATGCGCAAATCTTTATCGTCGATCTTGACGTCGACTTCCTCGGCTTCCGGAAGGACCGCGACGGTCGCGGCCGACGTATGAATGCGGCCGGAACCTTCCGTTGCGGGCACGCGCTGCACACGGTGAACGCCCGATTCGAATTTGAGGCGCGCGAAAACACCGCGGCCGCTGATCGACGCGATGCCCTCCTTGAGACCGCCGAGACCGGTTTCTGACAGCTCCAGCAGCTCGATGCGCCAGCCCTTGAGCGTGGCATAGCGCTGATACATGCGGAAGAGCTCGGCCGCGAACAGCGCCGCCTCTTCGCCGCCGGTGCCGGCGCGAACTTCGAGTATGGCGTTCTTCTCGTCGGCCTCGTCCTTGGGCAGGAGCAGCGTCTTGACCTGCTCTTCGAGCACAGGAAGGCGTTTTTTCACCGTGTCGAGCTCGACCTCGGCGAGTTTCTTCATCTCCGCGTCGTTGCCGGCGGCGAGCTCATCGAGCGATTGCCGCTCGGCCTCGGTCTGGCGGAGCGCTGTTATCGCTTCGACAATGGACGTCAGCTCGCTGTACTCCTTGGCGAGCTTGGCGAACTCGCCGGTGCGCGCCGGATCGGCCATGGCGGCGCTCAATTCGGCGTGGCGCGCCACCAGGCGGTCGAGCTTGGTGTCAAACGGGCTCTTGCCTGCCATCTCAGCCTCGGAAGGCCGCCAGGCGATCCTTGAGCGCGGTCAGCGGCACAGCTTCCTGCGTGCCAGCATCGAGATCGCGAACGGCCGCCTGACCGCCCTTCAATTCATCCTCAGCGAGGATCACGGCGGCGCGCGCTTTGATCTTGTCGGCCCGTCGCATGCGTTTTTGCAGATTGCCCGAATAGGCGAGATCGACGGCGAAACCGTCCCGCCGCAGTTCCTGGGCCAGCACCAGAGCGCGCTTCTCGCCCGCCTCGCCGATGGGCACCAGCGCGATCGGCCGCGGCGGCGCCACCGGCTCGGCGATCATCAGCGCCAGTCGTTCGATGCCCGCCGCCCAGCCGACGCCCGGCGTCTCCGGCCCGCCCATCACGCCCATCAATCCATCGTAACGGCCGCCGGCGAGCACTGCACCCTGCGAGCCGAGTTCCGTGGTGACGAATTCGAAGGCGGTATGCGTGTAATAGTCGAGGCCGCGCACCAAGCGCGGATCGAGCTTGTAGCCGATGCCGAGCGCATCGAGCCCGTCACGGACGCGGCCGAAAAATTCGCGCGACATCAGCGTCAAATATTCCTCGAAACGCGGCGCAGCGGCGCTCAAGGCGATATCGGCATCGTCTTTTGAATCGAGGATGCGCAGCGGATTGCGCTCGAGGCGCTTGCGGCTGTCTTCCGACAGCTTGTGCACGTGCTGCGTGAAGTACTTGACCAGCGCGTCGCGGTAGGCGCCGCGGCTCTCCGCATCACCCAGCGTATTGAGGCGTAACTCGCTGCGCGCCAATACGCCAAGCGCAGCAAGAATGTCGGCGCCGAGTGCGATCACTTCGACATCGCCTTGCGGTTCCTTGACGCCAATCAACTCGACGCCGATCTGATGGAACTGCCGGAAGCGGCCTTTTTGCGGTCGTTCATAGCGGAACATCGGTCCCTGGTAGAAAAACCGCAGCGGCAGACTTTGCGTCAGGCCGTTGGCGATCACCGCGCGCACTACGCCGGCGGTGTTCTCAGGACGCAGGGTGACCTCCTCGCCGCCCTTATCGGCGAAGCTGTACATCTCCTTCATTACGATGTCGGTCGTCTCCCCGATCGGCCGCTTGAAGACGTCGGTGAATTCGAAGATCGGCGTCGCGATTTCCTCGTAACCGAAGCGCAACGCGTGCAGCCGCGCCGTGTCGACGACGGCGCGGTGGCGGCGCATCGCCGCGGGCAGAAGATCCTGCGTTCCGCGGACCGGCTGGAGGGCCCGGCTCACTCTATCAGGCTCAAGAAGCAGCGGCCTCGGCCGGCTCGGTCGCCTTATCGTCCCGCTTCTTGGCTTCGATCTCGGCCGCCTTCTTCTCGACGAGTTCGACCAGATGGTCGACGATGCTCTGGTCCTTGAGGCGATGATGCGCAATGCCGGCAATGTAGACCTGATGGGTGTTGTTGCCGCCGCCGGTGAAGCCAATATCGGTTTCACGCGCCTCGCCCGGTCCGTTGACGACGCAGCCGATGACCGACAGCGTCATCGGCGTCGTAATGTGCGCGAGACGCTGTTCAAGGATCTCGACCGTCTTGATGACTTCAAAATTCTGCCGTGCGCAGGACGGGCACGAGATGACCGTGACGCCGCGGCGGCGCAAGCCGAGTGCTTTCAGGATCTCGTAACCGATCTTGATCTCCTCGATCGGATCGGCCGACAGCGAGACACGGATGGTGTCGCCGATGCCGGCCCACAGCAGCGAGCCTAAACCGATCGCCGACTTCGTCGTGCCGGTCATTAAGCCGCCGGCTTCGGTGATGCCGAGATGCAGCGGATAATCGCAGGCCTCGGCGAGCTGCTGATAGGCCGCAACGGCCAGGAACACGTCCGATGCCTTGCACGAGATCTTGAATTCGAGGAAATCGTTGTCCTCGAGAATCTTGGCGTGGCTGAGCGCGCTTTCGACCATTGCCTCGGGACACGGCTCGCCGTAGCGTTCGAGCAGGTCGCGTTCGAGCGAGCCGGCGTTGACACCGATGCGCATCGAGCAGCCGTGATCCTTCGCCGCCTTGACGACCTCGCGGACACGCTCGGCTGAGCCGATGTTGCCCGGATTGATGCGCAGGCAGGCGGCCCCATTCTTGGCCGCTTCGATCGCCCGCTTATAGTGGAAGTGGATGTCGGCAACGATTGGCACCTTCACCTGCGGCACGATGTCCTTGAGCGCGGCGGAGGACTCTTCGTCCGGGCACGAGACGCGGACGATGTCGGCACCGGCGCGTTCGAGCGCCTGAATCTGCTCGACTGTCGCCTTGACGTCATGAGTCAGTGTGTTGGTCATCGACTGCACTGCGATTGGTGCGTCGCCGCCGATCGGCACCGCGCCGACGTGAATCATCCGGCTTTTGCGCCGGATGATGTCGCGATAGGGACGCACGCTCATGACGGAACCTCTCGAAACCCTTGCAATGCCAGGATATGAGCCTCCGGGATCGGCCCCCGGCTGGGGCGGTTTATAGCGCGTTTTGCCGCGTCAAACCAAGGGGCCGAAAGCCGCTCAATCCACCACGGCCGTGCCGGCTTTGAGCTGATCCGGATCGAGGCGGATGTCGTGCCGCACCTTGCCGGTCAATGGCGGCACGTCCTGGCCGTCGACGGCGACAATAAGGCCGCTGGCGTTGCCAGCGTAAAGCGCCAGACCCTGCTGTTCTGGAACGCGATAAACGTCGCCGGGTTTCATCAGCCGCTCGAACACAGTCGCCCCTTTCCGGTCACGCACATTGATCCAGCACGCTTGTTTCACCCGGATGACAATCCGCGCCGGTGCCTCGGTGGCGCCGAAAACATGCGCGTCGCCGGGGCCCGGCATCACTGACGCACCGCCCTCGCCGGGCGGCAAGGCAGCCGTTTGCGTCGGCGGCACAATCGCCGTCTGCGGCCGATTCATGCCGGGCGGCGGCTTCAACACCGGCGCGACGTCTTTGGCCGGTCCACTCGGCGCTGGTGGCGGCGCTACGGCGGGCGCTGGCGATTCGGCTGCCGGCGGCGGTGGCGGTGGCGGCGTGAGCATTGGCGCCGATTCGGTTGTCGTGGCTGGAGCCGGAGTGACAGCCGCCGGCGGCGACGCAGGTTGGGCTGCCGGCGCAGCCGGCGGCGTGGCCACGGCAGGCGGCGTCGCAGGCGGCGGCAACATCGCTGATGGCACGGCGCCGACGCGCTCTGGACGGACGCGGCCGCCGGATGACAGGTAATACCAGGCGCCATAGGCTGCGAGCAGCAACAGCACCGCGGCCGCCAAGATGCGCGCGTGCGGAATGCCGCGCTCTCCGAGCGGCACCGGAAAAACCAGATCGCGCGAGATTTCGAATCCGCTGGCTTCCTGCTTGAAGCGCCGCACTGCCTCGTCGCCATCGAGACCGAGATGGATGGCATAGGCGCGCACAAAACCCAGCGCATAGACCGGCGCTGGCAGCCGGTCATAGCGGCCTTCCTCGATCGCAACCAGATATTGTGCGCGGATGCGCAGCGCATTGGCTATGCGCTCAACGTCGCCGCCATAGTTTTCACGAGTTTCGCGCAGGAGCGCGCCGATCGTATGCTTCGGGCGTGTCGGTGGCGGTTCGGCCTCGACCACAACAGGTGCAGGGCTTTCCGATTCCGGTGTTTCTTGCCCAGGCGGCGACGACATGAATCCTCGCCCGAATTGTGTCCTAAGGCGCCCCCTGCCGCAACAATCGTCCGCTTGGCGGCACGGTTAAATCGCGACGCCGTGATCCTGGGCAAAGTTGTGCAAGCTGACGCGCAGACTGTTGGCGTGACCGCTGCCAAGTGTCGCGAGAAAGTCGCACAAAATCCGGTAATCGAGCGAGCGCACCATGGCCTTGACGCGGCCGAGTGAGCGCGGCGCCATCGACAGGTTGCGGTAACCGAGGCCGATGAGGGCCATGGCGCCGAGCGGATCGCCCGCCATCTCGCCGCACAGGGCAAACGGTTTCGCCGCGCTGATACATTCGCGCGCGATATCGGCAAGCACGCGCAGCACCGCCGGCGAAAGATAGTCGTACCGTTCGGCAATCCGGGCGTTGCCGCGGTCGGCGGCAAACAGTAACTGGACAAGATCGTTCGTCCCCACCGAGATGAAATCGACCCGACTCAGCAAATCGGGCAATTGCCAGAGCAGCGCCGGAACCTCGAGCATCACGCCGGCTTCGACCGGGGACGGCGGCACGCCGCCGCGCTTGCGGACGCGGTCGAGCTCGAGATTGAGCACTTCGCGCGCCGCATCGAATTCGGCGATTGCAGCGACCATCGGAAACATCACCCGCAGGCGCTTGCCCGATGCCGCGCGGATAAAGGCGCGCAATTGCTGGCGCAGGAGCGCCGGCCGGTCGAGCGCGATGCGAACCGCCCGCCAACCCATCGCTGGATTCTCTTCGGGTTCGCCTTCCATGTAGGGCAGCAGCTTGTCGCCGCCGATGTCGAGGGTGCGAAAAGTGACCGGCCGCTCGCCGGCTTGATCGAGTACGCGGCGGTAAAGCGCCGACTGTTGCGCGACGGTCGGAAAATCGTCGCGCAGCATGAATTGCAGTTCGGTGCGAAACAGCCCAATGCCCTCCGCGCCGGCTTCGTCGAGATACGGCAGATCGATCAGCATGCCAGCGTTAAGGCTGAGCTCGACCTGCACGCCGTCCTTGGTTTGCGCAGGCAGATCCCGGAGCGCGGCATATTGCTCTTGCCGTCCTTGCCGTATCTGAATCCGGGTGTTGGCGGCCTGCAGCAAATCCTCGCTCGGCCGGAGCACGATGACGGCGTCGTCGCCGTCGACGACGACATAGTCGCCGGCCTCGACCCGAAGCAGCACGTCCTTGACCCGGCCGACTACCGGAATGTCGAGCGCGCGCGCGACCACGGCGACATGGGCGCCCGGTGAGCCTTCCTCAAGCACGACGCCTTTCAGCCGGCGCCGGTCGTAATCGAGCAGTTCCGCCGGACCCATGTTGCGCGCGACGACGACGTATTCGTCCGGCAATTCGGTCTGGCGCGCCGCCGTAATCGGATTGCCGGTCAGGTGCCATTGCAGGCGGTTGGCGACATCTTCGAGGTCGGCCAGGCGTTCCTTGATATAAGGATCGGTCGCCTGCGACATGCGCGCGCGCGTGTCCTCAAGGACACGCTGCACGGCCGCTTCGGCGGTCAAACCGCCGCGCACGGCTTCGGCCATGCGCTGCAGCCAACCCCGGTCGGCAGCGAACATCCGATAGGTTTCGAGCACGTCGTGATGCTCGCCGGATGCGGGCATGTCGCTTTGCGCCAAAAGCTCGTCAACCGCGGTCTGCATCGCGGCCGTTGCCTGGCGCAGCCGTTCGAGCTCAGCAGCGATGTCCTCGGCAACGATGCGGCGGATGGCAATGCGCGGCTGGTGCAGGACCGCCTGGCCAACCGCAAGGCCGGCATTGAGCCGGACGCCGTCGAGGCGCGTCGGCAGCGTAACATTGCCCTCGCCGGGCTGCTGCTCCATCGGGCTGACAAGGTCGCCCGAGGCCGCAATCTCCGCCAGGACCATGGCAATAGTCTGCAGGGCCTCGATTTCTTCTTCGCTGTAGTGCCGCTGGGTGCGGTTCTGCACCACCAGCACGCCGAGAGCGCGGCCGCCGCGCAGAATCGGCACGCCCATCAGAGAGTGATAGACCTCTTCGCCGGTTTCCGGACGATAAGCGAAGTCGGGATGCGATTGCGCCTCGGCTAGTGCCAGCGGCCGTGCCGTCGCCGCGATGACGCCGACGAGACCTTCGCCGATCCGCAATCGCGTGCGGTGCACGGCTTCGGGCCGCAGGCCTTCGGTCGCGAACAGCTCGAGCAGGTCGCCGGCGCGGCGGATGTAGCACGAGCACACCTCGGCCACCATGTCCGCGGCCACGATGCGCACCACTTTGTCGAGCTTTTGCTGGGCCGTTCCTTCGCCGGCCATCACGTCGCGCAGGCGACGGAGGACGCGGCGGGACCCAGCGGCCGCCGCGCCGGGTTCCATCAGGCTTCCGCCCGAGAGCGCAAAGCGGCGGCGCGCTCTCCCTCAGTTTTGCTTTCACGGGTCACGCTGGCTCGGGTCAGCAGCGCGTCGATCGCCTGCGCTACCAGCTCGTCGAGAATTTCCTTGGTCGACTGCTCGTGCGTCACCATGCCGACGCTCTGCCCCGCCATCAGCGAACCGGTCTCGACGTCGCCATCGATCACGGCGCGGCGCAGGGCACCGACCCAGAAGTGCTCAATCTCGAGTTGTGCGTCCTTTTGCGACAATGTGCCCTTGGTGAAACGCTCGACGACGTCGCGCTGCTTTTCCATGAAGGCGCGGGTGCCGTTGTTGCCGAGCGCGCGCACCGGGATTACCGGGAAGCGCGGGTCGAGCTGCACCGATGGGACCGCGTCGCGCGCCGCCGCACGGAGAAAGGCCTGCTTGAACTTCGGATGCGCGATCGATTCATGCGCACAGACGAAGCGCGTGCCGAGCTGCACGCCCGACGCACCCATCTCGAGATAGGAGGCAATCGCCACCCCGTGGCCGATGCCGCCGGCGACGAACACTGGTACCTCACTGACATGCGGCAGAATTTCCTGTGCCAGCACGCTGGTCGCGACCGGACCGATATGGCCCCCAGCCTCCATGCCCTCGATGACGATGGCGTCAGCACCCATGCGCATCAGCTTCTTGGCAATCGACAGCGCCGGCGCGAAGCACAGCAGTTTGGCGCCCGACTGCTTGACGCGCGCGACCGCTGGCGCTGGCGGCAGGGCGCCGGCGAGCACGACGTGGCTGACGCGGCGCTGGGTGCAAACGTCGATCAACTCCAGGAGCTGGGGATGCAGCGTGATCAGGTTGACCCCGAACGGTTTCGCGGTGAGCACTTGCGTCGCGGCGATCTCGGCGTCGAGCTGCGCCGGATTCATCGAGCCGCACGCAATGACGCCGAAGCCGCCGCCGTTCGAGAGCGCAGCCACGAGGTTGCGCTCCGACACCCAGGTCATCGCGCCGCCCATGATCGCGCACTCGGTACCGAGAAAGCGCCGGCCGCGCGCCCACAGCCGGTCGAGCCAGTCTGCGGCGCGGTTCCGGTCGGTCGCGGTCATTCGGCGTCGAGTCCGTAGGCGCTGTGCAATGCGCGGACGGCGAGCTCAGTATATTCCTCGGCGACCAGCACGCTGACCTTGATTTCCGAGGTCGAGATCACCTGGATGTTGATGTTCTTGTTGGCCAGGGTCGAAAACATCTTCTGCGCCACGCCGGCGTGGCTGCGCATGCCGACGCCGATGACCGAGATCTTGACGACGTTGGGATCGGGCTTCAGCTCGGCATAGGCGAGCGCCTTGCGCTGCGTCTCAAGCACTTTCACCGTACGCGCAAGATCGGCCTTGCTTACGGTGAAGGTCAAATCGGTCGTGCGGCCATCGTCGGAGATGTTCTGCACGATCATGTCGACGTTGATCGCGTGCTCGGCCAGCGGTCCAAAAATCGCGGCAGCCACGCCCGGCCGATCCGGAACCTTGACCAGCGTCACCTTGGCATCGTCGCGGCTATAGGCGATGCCGCTCACCACCTGCTTTTCCAAGATCTCGTCCTCGTCCACGACCAATGTGCCCGGCGAATCCTCGAAGCTCGACAGCACCTGCACGCGCACGCGATGATTCATCGCCATTTCGACCGAACGCGTCTGCAGGACCTTCGCACCTTGCGAGGCAAATTCCAGCATCTCCTCGTAGGTTATTCTATCGAGCTTGCGCGCCTTCGCAACGATGCGCGGGTCCGAGGTATAGACGCCGTCGACATCGGTGAAGATGTCGCAGCGGTCGGCCTCGAGCGCCGCCGCCAGCGCCACCGCCGAGGTATCGGAGCCCCCGCGGCCGAGCGTCGTCACCCGCGAATCGGGACCGAGTCCCTGGAAGCCGGCGACGACCGCGACTTGGCCGCGGCCGAGCCGCGTCTTCAGCTCGGTCACCGGAATTTCGGCGATTCGCGCGCGACCGTGCATACCATCGGTCTGGATCGGAATTTGCCAGCCGAGCCACGAGCGCGCATCGATGCCGAGATCCTGCAGCGCCAGCGCCAGCAATCCAGCAGTCACCTGTTCGCCCGATGCAACGACGACGTCGTATTCGCGCGCGTCATGCAGGCGTGAAATCTGGTTGGTCCAATCCACGAGCTGGTTGGTGGCTCCGGCCATCGCCGAAACCACGACGGCAACCTCATTGCCAGCATCGACCTCGCGCTTGACGCGCTGGGCGACGTTCTTGATCCGATCGATCCCGGCGACCGAAGTGCCACCGAATTTCTGCACAATACGCGCCATGACGAAAAAAGCCGTGGGCTGGGAGGTTGCCGGCAAAAGGGCGCGTATACATACTCTTTCCCGCAAGACCGGGGCAAGGCGGCGCAGGAACGGCAGCATGGACCAAAACCGCACGACACAGGCGCACGCAGGGAACCAATGACCGCTTTGCCGCGCCGCAAGCCGGGACAGCGGGCACACCGCCGGCGGCCGTCGCGGGCGGCACACCGGCCATCGACCGTCGACGCCAGTGAGATCGCCAATTTCGCGGCGGTGGCCCGGGCCTGGTGGGATCCGGACGGCGAGTTCCGCCCGCTGCATCGCCTCAATCCGGTGCGGCTCACGTTCCTGCGTGACCAACTCGCCCGCCATTTTGGCCGCAACCCGACGTCGACGCAGCCATTCAAAGGCCTATCGCTGCTCGACATCGGCTGCGGCGGCGGCATTGTCGCCGAGCCATTGGCCCGTCTCGGCTTCGCCGTGACCGGGATCGATGCCGACGCGACCGCGATCCGCATCGCGCGTGTCCACGCGGCCGATGCCGGCCTCACCATCGACTATCGTCAGGCCGCGGCGGAGAACCTGATGCGGCGGCGGCAGCGTTTCGATGCGGTTTTGGCGCTCGAGGTGATCGAGCATAGTGCCGATCCGGCCCTGTTTTTGGCCACCGCGGCTTCGTTGGTCGCGCCCGGCGGCGCTTTTGCCCTATCGACACTCAACCGCACACTCCGTTCTTTTCTTTTTGCGATCGTCGGCGCCGAGTACGTCCTCCGCTGGGTACCGCGCGGCACCCACCGCTGGTCGAAATTCGTGCGCCCCTCAGAAATCACTGAAATGCTTAAGAAAACTCGCCTCGATATGCAGGCGATCACAGCGCTGAACTACCGCCCGGACGGCAGCGGCTGGCGGCTGGGCGGCCGGCCCGACGTCAATTATTTACTATTTGCCAGCAAACCGGCGGGGAAATAATCTTATGTATTGTGCCGAGCCTCGGACTAGATAAATCCGCGGTGGAGGGCATTTCACCAGTCCAAAGACGGATATCAACCGTCGGTCTCGGATGGAATGTGGGGGGTTATTTTCCGATGGTGCATCCATGAACGCATTTGCGCCTGCGCCCGGCGAAATCGCGCGGCTGTCCGGGAAAATCAAATGGTTCAATCGCAGCAAGGGGTTCGGGTTTATCGTGCCGGATGACGGCACG
>DASQHO010000040.1:0-32146 GCA_035632055.1 Allostellaceae bacterium | reverse complement strand
CGCCCGATTGCGCGCGGCTCACGCCCGCGCTCCGGCCATCAGCGACGCGGCGGCAGCGCGGGCTTCGGCGGTAATCGATGCGCCTGACAGCATGCGGGCGATTTCCTCGCGCCGCGCGTCGGCCGATAATTCCTCGACCCGGGTCGAGGTTTTCTGCGCCGCTTGATTCTTTTCGACCCGCCAATGATGTGCACCACGCGCAGCCACTTGCGGCGAGTGGGTAACGACCAGAACCTGAAGCTCCTGGCCGAGGCGATGGAGCCGATCGCCGACTGCCGCGGCGACCGCACCGCCGATGCCGCTGTCGACCTCGTCGAACACCAGCGTCGGCACCGGCGAGGTCCGTGCCAGCACCACCTTGAGCGCCAGCATGAAGCGCGACAGCTCGCCGCCCGACGCCACCTTGGCCAAGGGCCCCGCCGGCGCGCCTGGATTGGTTGCGACCTCGAAATGCACGCGCTCGCGGCCATGCGAGCCCCATTCGGATTCGCCGAGCGCGGTCAGCACCGTGGCGAAGCGTGCTTTTTCGAGCTTCAGCGGCTTCAATTCCTTCGTCACTGCCTGGTCGAGTTTGGCTGCGGCGGCGCGGCGCGCGGCCGAGACTTTGTCTGCCGCTATGACATAGGCGTTGCGCGCCCCGTCCACCGCGCGTTTGAGCGTCTCAACACCGTCCCCGCCGGCCTCAAGTGCGTCGAGCTTGCTGGCGATCTCGGCCCGCAATCCGGCGAGCCCGTCGACCGCGACATTGTGCTTGCGCGCCAGCGCGCGCAGCGCAAAGAGCCTTTCCTCGATCTGCTCGAGCCGACTGGAATCGCTGCCGAGAGTACGTACCTGCGCTTCGATCCCGGCCGCGGCTTCGCGTGCTTCGACAGTCGCACGCTCGAGCGCTGCGGCCGTGGCGTCGAGCCGGCCGCCGGCCTTGTCCTTGATACGTGCGACGTGACGCAACGCCGCCTGCAACGCGCGCTCGCCGCCGCGCTCGCCGGCAAGCTCGGCCAGCGCCGCATCCAGCGCTTCGGTCAAACGCTCGCGGTTCTGCATCAGGGCGCGCTCGTCGGCCAAGCCGGTTTCTTCGCCGGGTTTGGGATCGAGCGCTTCCAACTCGCTCATCGCGTGGCGCAGGAAGGCTTCTTCCGCTTGCGCCACTTTCAGCCGTTGCACCGCCGCGTCATGGTCAGCGGCTGCCGCTCGCCAAGCCTGCCAGGATTCGGACAGAGTCCGGACATCGGCTTCGGCGACGCCATAAGCATCGAGCGCTTCGCGGTGGCTCGCCGGATCGAGCAGGCCGCGTTGAGCGAATTGACCCTCGATTTCGACCAGCGCCTCACCGACCTGGCGCAGCAGCGCGATGCTTGCGGGTTGATCGGCAATGAAGGCGCGGCTGCGGCCGTCGCTGCTGACGGTCCGCCGCAGCACCAACGTGTCGTCGTCCATCGTCAGACCGGCATCCTTCAACAAAGCGCGTGCCGGATGCTTGGCCGGCAAGGTGAACTCGGCGCTGACGGTCGCCTGCTCGGCGCCACGCCGCACCAGGCCGCTTTCGGCGCGCACGCCTAGCGCCAAGCCGAGCGCATCCAAAAGGATCGATTTGCCGGCGCCGGTCTCGCCGGTGAGTACGCACAAACCCGGCCGGAAGGAAAGATCGAGCCGGTCGATCAGCACGACATCACGGATGGAAAGGCCGATCAGCATGGCCGCGAAATGATATCGCCGCCGTCAGGCCGAGGCCAGCGGGGCGGGATGCAACGCGACTCGTCTAGAAGACGAAGCCGAGCATTTTGCCGAACCAGCCTTCGTTGTTCTCTTTGCCGTTCGCCGCCGCTGCCGTTGGCGCCGCCGCCGCCGCCGTCCCGCCATTGTCGGCGACCTCTTGGCCGGTCACGAGCGTATAGGTTGCGGCGTACCATGCACTGCCCGGATAATTGTAACCGAGCACCGCGGCGGTGCGTTTGGCTTCGTCCTTGAGGCCGAGGGCGAGATAGCACTCGGTCAAACGCTCCAGCGCTTCGGGGACGTGGGTGGTGGTCTGGTATTTGTCGACCACGGTCTTGAAGCGATTGAGCGCCGCCAAGTAGTAGCCCTGCTTCTCGTACCAGCGGCCGATTTCCATTTCTTTGCCGGCGAGGTGGTCACGCGCCAGATCCATCTTGAGGCGAGCGTCGCGCGCATAGGCCGTATTGGGGAAGCGGCGGACGACCTCTTCGAGCGCCTGCATCGCCTGTTCAGTCGTCTTCTGATCGCGCCCGACGTCTTCGATCTGGACGTAATAGTCGAGTGCCTTGATGTAATACGCATAGGCGACGTCGCGGTTGCCCGGATGGAGCTGGATGTACCGGTCGGCGGCGACGATCGAATCATCGTATTTGTTGTCCTGGTAGAGCGAATAGGCCGCCATCAGCTGGGCCCGCGTTGCCCAGACCGAATACGGGTGCTGCTGCTCGACCTCGTCGAACGCATCGGCAGCCTTGGCGTAGTCCTCCTGGGACAGTAGATCCATGGCCGAGTTGTAAAGCTCGTCCACCGGCTTCTCGACGTAAGTCTCTTTCTTGCTGCTGGAGCAGCCGGAGAGGGCGACGGCAAGCAACAAGCCGCCGATCAAGGCAACAGAGCGGCTGCCCCCAGTCGTTCGCATGAAATGATCAAGAAACCCCACGGCCGGTCCTTATAGCACGGCGGGCCGAGGCAGGAAAACCGTGACGGGACGGTAAATGCTAGGTTTGAGACCGAGTCGGCTAGGCGACAGCGGCGGCTGGCGCCTGCTCGGTGTCGGTATAACACCAAGCCGTCCGGTCGGCGAACAGAGCCGCCAGCAACTGGCGGTTGAGTGCATGACCCGAACGCGTGCCGTGGAAATGGCCGAGCAGCGGCGCGCCAGCGAGATAGAGGTCGCCGACCGCGTCGAGCATCTTGTGGCGCACGAACTCATCCACGTAGCGCAGCCCTTCTTCGTTCAGCACGCGATCGCCGGCGATGACGACGGCGTTATCGAGCGAGCCACCGCGTGCCAAGCCGGCTTCGCGCATGCGTTCGACCTCGTCGAGGAATCCGAAGGTGCGGGCCGCGCTGAGTTCGTGCTTGAAGGTGGCGGGGCATGGCGACAGCGTCAGCTCCTGCCGCCGGATGGCGCTAGAGGCGAAATCGATGGCAAAGCTCACGGCAAACTGGTCGCTCGGCGCCAGCACCGCCGATTTGCCAGGTGTGCCGACCGAAACCGGCTTGAGCACCCGGATAATGCGGCGCGGCGCATCCTGCTCGGTCAAACCGGCGCACTCGATGAGGAAGACGAAGGGTGAAGCGCTGCCGTCCATCGCCGGAATTTCCGGACCATCGAGTTCAACCACGACGTTGTCGATCTCGAGGCCGGCGAGCGCTGCCATCAGATGCTCGACCGTGCCGACCGACACGCCTTTGCTGTTGGTCAAAGTCGTGCACAGCGGCGAATCGACGGCATTGCGCCAATCGGCCGCAATCTCGGTATTGAGGTCGCTGCGATAAAAGCGAATGCCGGAATCAGGCGCCGCCGGACGCAGCACCATCTCGACGTGCGCGCCAGAATGAAGTCCAATCCCACGGCAATGGATTGGCGCTTTCAGCGTCTTCTGCATGCCGGAACTTTGGGCCATTTCCCCGCTCACTCTTTAATGGGCCAAGGCGTAAAGGCCGCCTTTCGCGCCTGCAAATCACTCTTTATTTCAGATTGTGACTGAAATCTATAAATAGATTCAATAGCTTACGTAAAATCCGGAGTCCGCGCCGGCCCGCGAACGCCGTTGTCGGCGCCCGCGAGCCGCCCGAATCGCTTAGTTGGCCTGGCGACGGAGGAAGGCTGGGATCTCGAGCAGATCCTCATCCTTCGCCCGCGGCCGTTCAGCTGCCGGCTCCGGCCGGGTGGCGACCAGAGTGGGCTGTATCGGCGCCGGCTGCGGTACAGCCTGCGGCCGGACGGCGGAAGGCGTCGGCTCCGCGGTCGACTTCGCGGTTGCCGGCTCGTCCTGCGGGTGCAGCAGCCGGCCAGCATTGGCCACTCGCTCGAACAGGCTCGGCGTCCGCTTCGCTTGCGGCGCGGGCCGTTGCGGCTGGCGCGCGCCGTTTGCGATCGCGGCTTCTGCGAGGGCGTTCGGCGCTACCGCCGGCCGCACCAGCGCCGGCCGGACCATCACCGGTTCGACTGGCTGACGTTGCGGCATGAAACTGCCGCGGCTCAGCGCTTGGGCTTCGATCGCATCGACGCGTGGCATTGCAGTTTCCGCCGAGGCCACGACCGGCTCGATGAACTCCGGCGCCGGCTCCGGTTCCGGCTCCGGCGCAAGCACTGGCGCCGCAACGAGCGCTGCCACCGGCCGGCCAGCATTAACCGCGGCGTCGCGCGCTGCGCGTTCCTTCTGCACTACTTCGAGTGGTTTCGGATGCTCCATCTGGTCGGCATCGATGCCTGTCGCGACCACCGAGATCCGCATCCGGCCCGCGAGTTTCTCGTCGAAGGTCGAGCCGAAGATAATGTTGGCGTCGGGGTCGACCTCCTCGCGGATGCGGTTGGCGGCCTCGTCGACCTCGTAGAGCGTCATATCGGGACCGCCGGTGATGTTGATGAGAACGCCGCGCGCGCCCTTCATCGACACGTCCTCGAGCAGCGGGTTGGAGATCGCGGCTTCAGCCGCGTCGATCGCGCGGCGATCGCCTTCGGCCTCGCCCGTGCCCATCATCGCCTTACCCATCTCGCTCATCACCGCCCGGATATCGGCGAAGTCGAGATTGATCAGGCCCGGCATCACCATCAGGTCGGTTACGCCGCGCACGCCGGCGTGCAGTACGTCGTCCGGCATCTTGAATGCATCCGCGAAAGTGGTGCGTTCGTTGGCGACCCGGAAGAGGTTCTGGTTCGGGATGATGAGCAGCGTTTCGACGTATTTGGTCATCTCCTCGATGCCCTTTTCCGCCGTCTTCATCCGGTGCGTGCCATCGAAGTGGAAGGGCTTGGTTACGACACCGACAGTGAGGATGCCGGCTTCGCGCGCAGCGCGGGCGATGACCGGCCCCGCGCCGGTGCCAGTGCCGCCGCCCATGCCGGCGGTGATGAAGACCATATTGGAGCCTTCGAGCGCCATCATGATCTCGTCGAGTGCTTCCTCGGCTGCGATCTGGCCGACGTCGGGACGCGATCCGGCGCCGAGCCCGCGTGTCACGGTGATGCCGAGCTGGATACGGCGCTCGGCCAGCGACTGTTTCATCGCCTGGGCGTCGGTGTTGCACACAATGAACTCGCAGCCGACGAGGTTCGAGCGGATCATGTTGTTGACGGCATTGCCGCCGGCGCCGCCGACGCCAATTACGGTAAGCCGGGGCCTGAGCTCCAGCTCTTCAGTCGGTACCTTCAGGTTCAACGTCATACTTTCCTCCAAAGCGTCGCCAGAAATGGGTCCCCGCCTACCCGCCTGGCGAAGGGCGGGTTGCCGGTGGTCGGTTCAAAGGTTTTCACGTAGCCAGCCTCCGATTCGGCCAAAGAGACCGCTTGGCTCTTCCGCGCGCATCCGGCCGCGTCGCTGCGGCTCGGCGTGCTCGGCGAGAGCGAAATGGATGAGTCCGACCGCGCTCGCGAAGGCGGGGCCGGCGGTCGATTCTGCCAGCCCGTCGACGCGCAGGGGGCGGCCGGTGCGGATTTGCTTATCAAGGATCAGACCGGCCAATTCGCGCGTACCGGGCAGCTGACTGGCGCCGCCGGTGAGCACGATGCGTCGGCCGGCGATCTTGTCGAAACCGGACTGCTCGAGCCGATCGCGCACCAATTCGAAGGTCTCTTCGAGGCGCGGCGAGATGATGCCGACGAGAAGGGATTTCGGCACGTGGTTGGCGTGGTCTTCCTCTTCGCCGACCAGCGGTACGGTGATCATTTCGCGTTCGTCGGCAGCCGATGGAATGGCGCTGCCATAGAGCGCCTTCATCCGCTCGGCGTGCGCGATTGGCGTGGTCAGGCCGCGCGCGATGTCGTTGGTGACGTGGCTGCCACCGACCGGAATGCTGTCGGCGAAGACCAGATTGCCATCGAAAAATACGCCGATTGTGGTCGTGCCGCCGCCCATATCGATGACCGTGACGCCAAGGTCGCTTTCATCGTCGACCAGGCTTGCGAGGCCGGCGGCATAGGGGCTCGCCACCACTGCCGCGATCTCGAGCCGGCAACGGCCCAGGCAGTTGGCGACGTTGCGCACGGCGGCGGATTCGGCGGTGACGATGTGCATGTTGACGGCGAGCTTGTGGCCGTACATGCCGCGCGGATCGCGCACCGGCCGGCCGCCGTCGATGGCGAAACCTACTGGCACCGAATGGATTACCGCGCGCTCGGCGGGTTCCTTGATGCGGAAGCCCTGCTCGAGTACGCGCCGCATGTTGGCGTCCGAGACTTCGCGGCCGTTGAGGTTGATCTCGGTCTTGATCATCCGCGATGCCGAGAAGCCGCCCGAGAGATTCACCACCACTTCGGTCAGGTGCTCGCCGGACATTTGTTCAGCGGCATGCACCGTCGTCAGGATCGATTGGCTTGCGGCCTCGATGTCGGTGATGACGCCGTTCTTGATGCCACGCGAAATTTGATGGCCGATGCCGACGATGTGTGGCAGCGGCTCGTCGCGCCGCGCGACAAAGCAACACATCTTCGTCGTGCCGATGTCGAGCACGCCGATGGCTCCGCCGCGCGCGCGGCCGTTGAGCTTCATGTTGCTCATGAACTCTTGTCCTTGGCGCCGGCGCGCGCGGTCGAATGCTTGCCGGCTTCCGCGGGGGCGAGGCGGACGACCGTGCGATCCGGCAGACGCATATCGATAGCTGCGATGTTGCGCTCGAGAACGTGGTCCTGGGCCTCGATGCCGGCGAGGCGGTGCCACGCGACGGGAGCACCGCTCTCGGGCAGCGCCACTTCGACGCCGGTGTCGAACCGCAACGTCCAGCGACCCGAACCGTAAAGCACCGCGGCATTGACGCGCGGTGCAAGCGCCGGCTCGGTTGCGAGCATGTCGAGCAGCGTCGCCGCCTGCGCCGGCGCGCCGTCGCCGACCAACACGATGCGCGGGGCATACTGGGCGAGGTTGTCGGTCGCAATGACCGTGCCGTCGCGATCGATCAGCGACAGCGTCCCATTGCGCTGCCAGAAGGCGAATGGCTCGCGTTCGGTCAGGCGAATGAACAGTGTGTCGGGCAGTTGGCGCTCGACATCGGCGCTGCGGACCCACGGTAGCGCCTGCAATCGCGCCTGCGCGGCGGCCAGATCGATCTCCAGTATTGGGGTGCCCCGCTGGACGCCGAGCGCTGCCAAGATCGACGCCGTGCTCTGGCGCTGGCGGCCGACAACATCAACATTTTCGAGCGCCAGGCCCTGGCGCCCGCCGACGGCCCACACGCGCGCGACAGTTGTCCGGCCGGCGCGCGCCAAGGCGCCGTCGTGCCATAGCCAATAGGCGCTGCCTGCGGCAGTAAGCAGCGCCGCGGCGCCGAGGCCTGCGGACACCGTGAAAGTTGGGAAGGGCCGACGGCGCTGTGGCGTTGAAGCCGGCTGCGGTTCGGTGGCGCGGCGCATCAAAAATCGCATGCCGCGTTCTCCACCATCCACTGCACCAGCGCCGGAAACTCGATGCCCGCATGGCGCGCGATATCGGGCACCAGCGAGGTTGGCGTCATGCCCGGCTGAGTATTGATCTCCAGCAGTACGAGCTTGCCGGGCTCGCCGGCCGTGTCGTCGTAGCGCAGATCGGCGCGGCTGACGCCGCGGCAACCGAGCGCTTTGTGTGCTGCAACGCCAATGGCAAGCGCCTCGCCGTAGGCGCGCGAGTGAATCGGTGCCGGCGTCACATGCTCGGAGCCGCCCGGCGCATATTTCGCGGCGTAGTCGTAGAAGCCTTTGGCCGGACGGATCTCAAGCGCGCCGAGCGCGCGGTCGCCCATGACCGCGACAGTGATTTCGCGGCCGGGGATGTAGCGCTCGACCAGCGCGCGCTCGTATCGCCACGCCTTCGCCTCAGCGGCCCATGAGTTGTCGGCGCGTTGCACAATGCGCACGCCGACGCTCGAGCCTTCGTTGACCGGTTTGACCACATAGGGCCGTGGCAGCACGTCGCCGGCGGCGATTTCCGCGCGTGTTACGATGCGGCCTTCAGCCAACGGCAAGCCGGCCGCGGCGAAGACGCTCCGCGCCGTGGGCTTATCCATGGCGATTGCCGAGGCAAGGACACCCGAATGCGTGTAGGGTACGCGCAAGAATTCGAGCACACCCTGCACCGTGCCGTCCTCGCCGCCGCGCCCATGCAGCGCGTTGAACACGACGTCGGGCGCCGGCGTCAGTGCCTTCACCATTGCCGCCAGATCGCGCGTCACGTCGATGTTGCGCACTTCGTAACCGAGCGCAGCGAGCGCCTTGGCGCATTCGCGGCCGCTGACCAGGGAGACTTCGCGTTCGGCGGTCCAGCCGCCCATCAGCACCGCGACCGAGCGGATGGTGCGGCTCATGCTGTGCCTCCGCCGGACGCCGGTACGCCGACGCGCTTGATCTCCCACTCCAGCGCGATGCCGGTCTTGTCGCGCACGCGGCGGCGGATTTCTTCACCCAACGCTTCGAGATCGGCGGCAGTAGCGTTGCCAGTGTTGATCAGGAAATTGGCGTGTTTGTCCGACACCTTGGCGCCGCCGCGACTCAGGCCGCGGCAGCCGGCGCGGTCGATCAATTCCCAGGCCTTGTGGCCGGAAGGGTTGGCGAACGTCGAGCCTCCGGTGCGCGCGCGGATCGGCTGCGTGGCCTCGCGCTGCGCCTGGATCGCAGCCATGCGCGCGCCGATCGCAGCGGGATCATCGCGATGGCCCTTGAGCCGCGCGGCGACGAAGATCCAGTCAGCCGGCACGCCACAATGGCGATACGACAGATCCATTTCGCCGGGTTCGAGGTCGTGGCGGTGACCGTCACCATCGAACGCGGTGGCCTCGCGCAGCACATCCTTGAATTCGCGGCCATAGGCGCCGGCGTTCATTCGCAAACCGCCGCCGATGGTGCCGGGAATGCCGGACAGGAATTCGAGATCGGCGATACCGGCGGTACAGGCTGAAAGCGCGACATTGAGATCGAGGGCGCCAGCGCCAACTGTGATCTCGTCGTCCTTTGCCACAATGTCGACGAAGCCGCGGCCGAGACGCACCACCACGCCGGGAATGCCGCCGTCGCGGATCAGCAAGTTAGAAGCGACGCCTATGACCGTGACCGGAACGTTTTTCGGTTTGCCGGCGAGAAACTCAGCGAGATCGTCGAGATCGGCCGGCCGGAACATAACCTCGGCAGCGCCGCCGACTCGGAACCACGTCAACTGCGCCAACGGTGCGTTTTCGGTCAGCCGGCCGCGCACGCGCGGCAGGCGCTCGATCAGGCAGGTGGTTGGTTCGCGGCGCAGGGCCATCATTGGCGCTTCCTTTGCCGCGTCAGCGCCGCCAGCTCGTCGGGCAGCGCATTGGCCCAGGCGGTTATCGAGCCGGCGCCGAGGCAGACGACGAAATCGCCTGGTTTCGCCAGATCACGGATGACGCCAGGCAGCGCCTCCGCCGATTCAAGTGGCAGCGCGTTGCGATGACCATGCGCCTTGAGGCCGGCGACCAGTGCGTCACGATCGATCCCGGGGATCGGCGCTTCGCCGGCCGGATAGATATCGGCGACGAGCACAACGTCCGCGTCGTTGAAGCAGGTGCAAAATTCCTCGAACAGGTGCTTGACGCGGGTGTAGCGGTGCGGCTGCACGACGGCGATGACGCTGTTCTGGGTTGCGCCGCGCGCGGCCTTGAGCACCGCCGCGATCTCGACCGGGTGGTGGGCGTAATCGTCGATGACGGCCACGCCATTCCATTCGCCGGTCTTGGTGAAACGGCGCTTCACGCCCTTGAAGCCGGCGAAGGCGTTGCGCACGACGTCCTCGCCGAGCTTCAGCTCACGCGCTACGGCGACGGCGGCAAGCGCATTCTGGACGTTGTGCCGCCCGAACATCGGCAGGCGCAGGCGCTGGATCGTGCGGCTGCTGCCGTCGCGGCGATCGGTAACGATGGCGTCGAATCGCGCGCCGTCGGCACCGAGCGTGATGGCGTCGGCGCGCACGTCGGCCTGCGGGCTGAAACCATAGGTCACGATACGGCGCTCACTGAGCTTCGGGATCAGGCCCTGGACAACAGGGTGGTCGATGCACAGCACCGCGACGCCGTAGAAAGGAATCGCTGCGACGAAGCTTTCGAACCCCTGATGCAGCGCTTCGACCGAGCCGTAATGATCGAGATGTTCGGGATCGATGTTGGTGACGACGGCGATTGTCGACGGCAGCTTGACGAACGTTCCGTCGCTTTCGTCCGCTTCGACAACCATCCAGGCGCCGGTGCCGAGCCGCGCATTGGTGCCATAGGCGTTGATGATGCCGCCGTTAATCACCGTCGGATCAAGGCCGGCAGCTTCGAGCAGCGCCCCGATCAGCGACGTTGTCGTGGTCTTGCCATGGGTGCCGGCGACAGCGATCGCCCATTTGAGACGCATCAGCTCGCCTAGCATCTCGGCGCGGCGCACCACCGGAATGAGCCGCGAGCGTGCCTCGACTACTTCGGCGTTGTCCGGCTTCACCGCCGAGGACACGACCACGACCGTGGCGGCGCCGATATTCTCGGCGCGGTGGCCGATGGCGACGCGGATGCCGAGCTTGCGTAGCCGCTTGACGTTGGCGTTGTCGGCGAGGTCGCTGCCCTGCACGTCGTAGCCGAGATTCTTCAGGATCTCGGCGATGCCGCTCATGCCGATGCCGCCGATGCCGGTGAAATGAATGATGCCGATGTCGAGAGGCAACGACCTCATCGCGCGCCCCCCGCGGTCTCGAGCACCAGATCGGCAAGGCGCCGCGCCGCGTCGGGCCGGCCGTGACGTTTCGCCGAAGCGGCCGCAGCGGCCAGCAGTGCGGGCTCCGCAAACAATGTTTCGAGCCGCTGCACAAGTGCCGGCGGCGTGAATTTTTGTTCGCTCATTACCCAGCCGGCGCCTACGGCGGCCAGCGCCTCGGCGTTGAGGGTCTGATGATCGTCGGCGGCGTGGCGGTAGGGCACGAGGATCGCCGGCCGGCCGACGACACAAAGCTCGGCAACGCTCGAAGCGCCGGCGCGGGAGATCACCAGGTGGGCGCGCGCCATCCGTGCCGGCACATCGCCGAAGAAAGTTGCGACCTCGGCACGAATGCCGCTGGCGTCGTAGACGCGGCGCACCGCGTCGAGGTCTTCGGGCCGCGCCTGCTGAAGGACCATCAGGCGCGCCTTGGTCGCCGCCGGGAGTAACGCCAGTGCCTCAGGAACGACGGCGCTAAGGATATGCGCGCCCTGGCTACCGCCGATGACCAATAGGTTGATTGGGCCCGATGCCGGCGGCGTATAGACCACGCCGCGCTCGGCGACGACGGCCGGCCGCACCGGATTGCCGGTTTCGGCGATGCGAGCACGGTCGATATCGGTAAGCCCGTCGACCTGCGCGAACGACGTAGCAATGCGCTTCATCCGCGGGGCGAGCCAGCGGTTGGCGCGGCCGAGGCGAGCGTTCTGCTCGTGAATGACGGTCGGCATGCCGAGCCGCGATGCAGCCAGCATGGTCGGCACCGATGGATAGCCGCCGAAGCCGACAGTCGCCGCCGGTGCCAAGGTGCGTAGGATGCGTCGCGCCGTCAAAAGCCCGAGGGCGATCTCGCACACGGCGAGGACGCGGCTGGCGATGCCAGTGCCGGGACGACCCGCGCGAATTCGGTGCAGCGCCACGCCGGGCAGCCGATTGTCAAAAGCCTGGCCGCGCTTGTCGGTGACCAGCGCCACTTTGACGCCGCGGCCGAGCAGTTCGCCGGCCAGCGCTTCGGCTGGGAACATGTGGCCGCCGGTGCCGCCGGCGGCGAGAACGATGAGCCCGCTCACGTCGGCTCTCCGCCGAAGCGCCGTCGGGTCAACGCCAGCGCCATGCCCATGCCGAGACCGAGCGCCAACAGCGACGAGCCGCCGTAGGACAGAAACGGCAGCGTCATGCCCTTGGTCGGCATCAGATGGAGAGTCGACGCCATGTTGATCACGGCCTGCAATCCGAACTGCACGAACAGGCCGGTTGCGCCGAGGACGACCGCGAGGTTGTTGTCCTGCAGCAGCCGCGTGAAGCCGCGCAGCACAATGAAGGCGAATAGCGCAACGATAACTAGGCAGACAAACAGACCCAGCTCTTCGCCAGCGACGGCGAAAACGAAGTCGGCGTGCGCATCGGGCAACGACTGCTTGATCGTGCCTTCGCCGGGACCGACGCCCCACAGGCCGCCGTGGACGAACGCGTCCATCGCCCGGTCCACTTGATAGGAATCGCCACTGGCCGGATCGAAGAATCGGTCGACGCGGCTGGTAACGTGCGGCAGAGCGAAATAGGCGGCGACCAGGCCGGCGGCGCCGAGACCCAGCACCATTGCGGCCTGAGCGATGCGCAGCCCCGCGAGGAACAGCTGGGTGAACCAGACCGCGGCCACTACCACCGACATGCCGAGATCGGGCTGGCGGATCAGCAAGATGATGATGACGGCAAACAACCCAACGGCGATCCATTGGCCGGGAAAGTCCGGCTGCTCGCGCGATTTGGCGAACAACCAGGCGCAGACCACGGCGAAGCAGGGCTTGATGAATTCCGACGGCTGCAGCTGAAAGCCGGCGAATTCGATCCAGCGGCGCGCACCGAGAACCTCGACGCCGATAAACGGCGTGGCAATCAGCAGCACGAACGAAACCACGAATCCGACGACGGCGATGCGCCGCACCGTGCTTGGGCTTTGCAGCGACACCACGAACATCACCGCCAGCGCCACCGGCAACACTGCGAAATAGCGGACGACGAAATGCAGCCGGTCGATATGCATATGGATGGCGACCGACGGGCTGGCCGTCATCACCAGCAGCGATCCGAAGGCGACCAAGCCGGCGAGTGCGGCGATCATCCAGCGATCGACAGTCCACCACCATTGCGCGACGGCGCTGCGGTCGGTGCGGGCGAAATTCACGCGCGCCTCCCAGGCAGCTGCTCGACCATGTGACGAAACTGGTCGCCGCGATCCTCGAAATCACGGAACTGATCAAACGACGCGCAAGCCGGCGAAAGCAGGACAACCGCGCCGCGCTTCCGGTCGTTGAGCGCGGCATGGCGCGCGGCGCCGAGCGCCGCGTCGAGCGTGCCCGACATCTCATAGGCAACTTTGCCGTCGAGCGTGCGCGCAAAGCGTGCGGCCGCATCACCAATCAAGAACGCGCGGCGAATGCGCGGGAACAGCGGCGCCAACGCGTCAATGCCGTCTTCCTTCGGCTTGCCGCCAGCAATCCAGTAGATGTCGTCGTAGCAGACCAGCGCCTTCTCGGCGGCGTCGGCATTGGTCGCCTTGGAATCGTTGACGTAGCGGATCCCGTCGATGGTCGCGATCCACTCCTGGCGATGCGCCAGGCCGGGAAAGGTCCTAATCGCCCGGGCCACCGCGTCTGGCTCGCAGCCGAGTGCGCGCGCCGTCGCATAAGCCGCCGCCGCGTTCTGGCCGTTGTGCGTGCCCGGCAGGCGCGGCGCTTCGGCCATCGCCAGCACCGGCCGCGCCGCACCGTCGAGATCGTCGATCAGGCTGCCGTCCACGACATAGACGCCGCCGGCAACGCGCCGCTGTGCCGAGATTGGCACGATCCGCTGGTTGCCGGAGTCGTTCAGGGCGGCGAAAATGCCGTGGCAGATGTCGTCGTCGATGCCGACGACAGCGGTGTGCCGCGCGGTCTGGCCATGGAAGAGTCGCCGCTTGGCGGCGACGTAGCCGTCCATGCCACCGTGGCGGTCGAGGTGATCGGGCGTGATGTTGAGCAGCACCGCAACGTCGAGCACCAGGCTGTGCGTCAATTCGAGCTGGTAGGAGCTGAGCTCCAGCACGTAAGTGCCGTCGGCGCCGAGCGCCTCAAGCAGCAACGCCGGCACGCCGAGGTTGCCGCCGACCGCTACCTTGCGGCCAGTTTCAGCTAGGATGTGCGCGGTCAGGGCCGTGGTCGTTGACTTCCCGTTCGTGCCGGTGATGCCGGCGAAGCGCGCGGCCTTCTGCGCCATGGCCAGCAATTCGATGTCGCCGATGATCGGCACGCCCGCCGCCTTGGCGCGCGCTGCTGCGGGGTGCGGCTGCGGGTGGGTGTGTGGAATACCGGGCGATAGCACCAATGCCTTGGCTCCGGCGAGATCGGCTGCAAGGTCGACGAGCTCGAAGCCGGCGCGCATCGCTTCGTCGCGGCGGCTCGCGGCATCGTCCCAGGCGACGACCCGGGCACCGCCACGCTTCAACGCAGTAGCAGCGGCGAGGCCCGATCGCGCCAAGCCGAGCACGGCGACCGTCTGGTTGCGGAACTGAGTCACTTCGATCATCGCCTCACCGCAGCTTGAGTGTGGACAGGCCCGCGATCGCGAGGATCGAGGCGATGATCCAGAAGCGGATGACGATCGTCGGCTCCTGCCAGCCTTTTTTCTCGAAATGGTGGTGGAGCGGCGCCATGCGGAAGACGCGGCGGCCTGTGAGCTTGAAGCTCGCCACCTGGACGATCACCGAAACCGTTTCGAGGACGAACAAGCCGCCGATGATGACCAGAACGAGTTCGTGCTTGGTGATCACGGCGACGATGCCGAGCGCGGCGCCGATCGCCAACGAACCAGTGTCACCCATGAACACCATCGCTGGCGGTGCGTTGAACCACAGGAAGCCGAGCGCCGCGCCGACCAGCGAGCCGCAGAACACCGCTAGCTCGCCGGCGCCGGCAACGTGCCAAAGCTGGAGATAGTTGGCGAACACGACGTTGCCGACGAGATACGCGATCAGCGCGAAGCAGCCGCCGGCGATCATCGCCGGCACGATGGCGAGGCCATCGAGGCCGTCGGTCAGATTGACCGCGTTCGACGCGCCAGTGATCACGAATGCGGCGAAGACCAGGAAAAACCAGCCGAGATCAGGCAGCACGCCCTTTAAGAACGGCACGGCCAGCGAGCTGCCGAGCGGCGGGTGCGTGATCAGCACGACGGCGTAAGCGCCGATGGCGCTGATCGCCAATTCGATCAGGAACTTGGCGCGGCTCGACAGGCCTTTGTGCGAGCGTCGAGTCAGCTTGCGGTAGTCGTCGAAGAATCCGACCGTGCCGAAGCCGACGGTGACGAACAACGTCACCCAAATATACGGATTGGTGAGGTCGGCCCACAGCAGCGTCGAGCCGGCGATCGCCAATAGGATCAAGAACCCGCCCATGGTGGGCGTGCCCTTCTTGGTCAGCAAATGGCTTTCCGGCCCGTCTGTCCGGATCGGCTGGCCGTACGCCTGCTTGGAGCGCAGCCAGGCGATGATCGACGGGCCGCATATGAAGCTGATGATCAGCGCCGTTACCACCGCGCCGCCCGAGCGGAAGGTGATGTAGCGGAACAGATTGAACGCCGCGAAGCGTTCGGCGAGAGGCGCCAGGAGCAGATACAACATGGTTCAGTGCCTCGCCGTCTCGGTGGCTGTCGACAGGCGCGCGATCACGTCGCGCATGCGACTGCCGTACGAGCCTTTGACCATGACGATGTCGCCGCTGCGGAGATGGTGAGCCACGGCTTCGGCGATCTCGGCCGCGGTTGCCGCGTGCGCGCCACGCCGCCGCGCTGGCAGCGCGTCGAAAAGCGCGCGCATGGCGTCGCCGACGGTGAAGACCAGATCGACGCCTGCCTCGCGCAGCGGATCGGCCAATTCGGCGTGCAGCCTGGCCGCGCCGGCGCCCAATTCAAGCATATCGCCCAGCACGGCTATGCGGCGGCCGCCGCGCTCCCGCTGTGCCGCACCAAGCACGGCGATCGCAGCGCGCATCGACGCCGGACTGGCGTTGTAGCTTTCGTCGATCAGCAGCGCGTCGCCGCCGGCCACAATGATGCTACGCCGAAGGCCGCGGCCGGCCATCGGCTCTAGCGTCGCCATGGTGGCGGCCGCGGTGCCGATATCGCCGCCGGCAGCGCGCACCGCAGCCAGCACCGCCAGACTGTTGAGCACCCAATGCCGGCCGGGCAGCGCTAGGCAATAGTCGACGATCTCGCCTTGCACCGAAGCGGTAACCGCGCTGGCGCTGGCGTGCAGATGACAGTCGATCAGGTGCACCGCCGCATCCGTATGAGCGCCGAAATCGATGATGCGGCCGACGCCAGCAGCCTTTGCGCGCGCAGCCAGGTGGTCGAAGTATGGATTATCGCGATTGAGGACGGCGCAGCCGCGCGCCTCCATGCCGTTGAAGATTTCCGCCTTGGCGTCGGCGATGGCGTTGACCGACGGGAAGAAACCAAGATGCGCCGGCTCGATCGTGGTGATGACCGCGACGTCGGGCCGCACGAGGCGCGTCAGTGCATCGATCTCACCGGGATGGTTCATGCCCATTTCGAATACGCCGTAGGCGGTCTCCCGCGGCATACGCGCGAGCGACAGCGGCACGCCCCACTGATTGTTGAGGCTGGCGGACGAGGCGTGCGTGGCACCTTGGCGCTCGAACGCGTGGCGCAGCGCCTCCTTGGTTCCGGTTTTGCCGACGCTGCCGGTGACCCCGATGACTTTGGCGGTGGTGCGCGCGCGGGCGGCGCGGCCGAGATCCTCAAGGCCGGCCTGCGTATCGGCGACCGTCAACAGCGGTTTGGTCGCTCCGGCGATAGTCTTGGCGACCATTGCCGCCGCCGCGCCTTTGGCGAGAGCGGCGGCAACGAATTCGTGCGCGTCGTATTTGGGGCCCTTGAGCGCAACGAACAGGTCGCCGGGGAGCAACGACCGGCTGTCGATCGACACACCTTGGGCGCTCCAGGCGCCGGTGTTGGAGCCGCGGGTGGCGGCAACGGCTTCAGCGGAGGTCCACAGCGCGCTCATGCAGCGCCTCCGAGTGTGGCGACGGCGGCGCGGGCCTCGATGCGATCGTCAAACGGCAGGGTCCGCGCGCTGACGATTTGGCCGCTTTCGTGTCCCTTACCTGCGATGAGCAGCAGGTCACCGGCTTCGAGCAATTTAGTGGCCACGCGGATGGCGGCGCGGCGGTCCCCGATCTCGCGTCCGTCCGGGCAGGCGGCGAGGATGGCACGACGAATGACGGCCGGCTCTTCGGAGCGCGGATTGTCGTCGGTGACGATGGCAATATCGGCGAGCCGTGCGGCGATGGCGCCCATTTGCGGCCGCTTGCCGGCGTCGCGGTCGCCGCCGCAGCCGAAAACGACGATCAGCCGCTTCGCCGTATGCGGGCGCAACGCTTTGAGCGCGGTTTCAAGCGCGTCGGGTGTATGCGCGTAATCGACGATCAGCGGTGCGCCGGCGGGATGCGTGGCGGCAAGCTCCATTCGTCCCGGCACGCCCTCGATCCGCGACAGCACGTCGAGTGCCGCGTCCGCGGGCGTTCCGGTCGCGATCGCAAGACCGACGGCCGCGAGCGCGTTCATCGCCTGGAAAGTGCCGAGCAGAGGCAGCTCGATCCGTCGTTGCGGTATACCGGCGATGGCAATTTCAACTGCCAGCCCACGCGCCGCGGGCGCGGCTGCGATCAATCGAAGCTCTGCATCCGGCGCCGTGCCATAGGTGATGGTGCGCTGTCCGCGCGCCTTCGTAATTCCCGCCAGCGTCCGGCCGGACTTGTCGTCGAGGTTGATCACGGCGCTGCCGGATGCCGGCAGCAGCTCGGCGAACAGTCGCTGCTTGGCGGCGAAGTAATGCGCCATATCGCGGTGGTAATCGAGGTGATCGCGCGTCAGGTTGGTGAAGGCCGCCGCCGCCAGCGTCACGCCGTCGAGGCGGAACTGATCGAGCCCATGCGATGAGGCTTCGAGCGCGACATGCTCGATGCCGCCGCGCACGAGATCGTGCAGGATTTTGTGCAGCTTGACCGGATCCGGCGTGGTGAGCGCACCCGGCTGCGTCATGTTCGGCGCAACCAGGCCAATGGTGCCAATGCTGGCGGCTTTGAGACCCTGCGCTGCCCAGATCTGTCGCGTGAAGACCGCCACCGAAGTCTTGCCGTTGGTTCCGGTCACGGCCGCAATCGTCGACGGTTGCGGCGCATAGAAGTGCGCGGCCATGCGCGCTAGCCGGCGGCGCGGATTGTGATCGGCGATCACCGGGACGGTTACGGGTTCGTCGAGCGGCGCTTCATCGGTGAGGATTGCGGCGGCACCGCGCGCCAACGCATCGGCGAGATAGTGGCGGCCGCTTTCGTGCGTGCCGCTTAGCGCGGCAAACAGATAACCGGGCTTCACGTCGCGGGAATCAGATGTCAGGCCACGAATCTCGGGATCGCCCATCGACGGCGCGGTGATAAGCGGGCGCGATCCGCCGTCCATGATCTCAGTTAGCCGCAAGTTTCCGTCCCTGCGGGCTGGGCAAGCCGACCATCAGAGAACGGCGAATTTCGGGCGAATTTTCGTCGGCCGGAGGGATTCCGACGATTGGCGCCATGCGCATGACGATGCGCTTGACCGCCGGCGCGGCCACCATCCCGCCGGTGGCAAAGCCGCTGGTGCTGCGGTCGCCGTGGGGCTCGTCGAGCATGACCAGGACGAGGTATTTCGGATCGTTGATCGGAAACACGCCGACAAACGACGACAACAGCTTGTGCGTTTCGTATCGGCCGCCTGCGTCTTTTTCGGCAGTGCCGGTCTTGCCGCCGATGAGATAGCCCGAACCGCCCGCCAATTTGCCAGTACCGCTCTCGACGACAAGCCGCATCAGCTGGCGCATCTCCGCGGAGGTTGTCGCCGCGACGACGCGGTGACCATCCGGCGGTGCGCCAGTGGGGCGCTTGATGATGGTCGGCGGATAGTAGAGGCCGCCGTTGGCGATCGCGCCGGCGCCGGCTGCGAGTTGCAACGGACTGATCGAGATGCCATGGCCGAAGGCGATCGTCATCACATTGATCGGCCGCCACGGATTGGGATAAAGCGGCGTCCCTTCAGGCAGTTCGAATGCAGGCGGATGCAGCAGGTTAAGTCGCGTCAAGAATGCCCGTTGACGGTCGGCGCCGGCTTCTGCCGCCTCGCGGGCCGAACCGATGTTGGATGAGTATTTGAAAATCTCGGGCACGCTGAGCCAGCGTTTCTTCGGCTCGTAGTCGTGGATGACGAACCGGCCGACTTGAAGTGGCTTGGTTGCGTCGAAGGTCGAGGCGAGGGTGGCGACGCCGTCGTCGAGCACCATCGCCGTGTTGAAGATCTTGAGCACCGAGCCCATCTCGTAAGTGCCGAGCGTGGCGCGGTTGAACAGCTCGGCAGGAGTCGCGGCGCCCGGATTGGCCGGATCAAAATCGGGCAGCGACGTTAGCGCCAGGACCTCACCATTACGCACATCCATGATCAGGCCGGCGGCGCCGGCGGCCTTGAACTCATCGACCTGGTGCGCGATCTCGCTACGCAGGATGTATTGCAGGCGCACGTCGATCGACAGCTGTACCGGCTGATCACTGCGCTTCAACGTCTGGTCGAAGCTGCGCTCGATGCCGGCGAGTCCGTTGTCGTCGATGCCGACATAGCCGACGACGTGCGACGTTAACGCGCCTTCGGGATAGACGCGCTTGCCTTCGCCCTGGAACTGTAGGCCGGGAACGCCGAGCGCGTTGACGGCGCTTTCCTGACGCGGCGTCAGGCGCCGATCAAGCCAAACAAAGCTCTTGTCGGTATCGAGCCGTGCGTAGATCTCGCTCTCGGTCAGCTCCGGCAAGATGGCGGCGAGCCGGCGCGCCGTGCCGTGTTTGTCGTCGATCAGCTTTGGATTGGCGAACAGCGACGGTGCTTCGAGCGTCGCTGCCAACAGCACACCATTGCGGTCGACGATATTGGCGCGCGCCACAACCGTCTTCGCCGCGATGTGATTGTGTGCCAGGCGAACGTCGCCGGCTTTGAAGCCGGCCACCTCGACCAGTCGTGCGCCGATTACCAGGAACGCCAGCAAGAACAACGCGCCGGTGATCAACAGGCGGGTATGACTGAGCTCGATGGCATCCTGCGCCGGTCCTTCCGGCGGCACCGGCGCGTTTGCTTGCGGCCGGAAATGACGTGGCCGGCACGGATCATCGCGTACGCCGTCGGGCGAACGCTTCATTGCGGCGTCCTCGCGCTGGCGACTTGCGGCGGGCCCGCTATCGGCGCGCTGCGCAGTGGAATCTGGTCGAGCTGAACGGGCGACACGATCTGCGCCGGCGCGACCGGTTGCAGTTTCAGCGACACGCTGTTGAGTCGGTCGAGCCGTTGCGGATCGTCGAGCAATGTCCACTCGGCGTCGAGAACACGTGTCTCTTCGCGGGTCGTCGCGATCTGCCGGTTGAGCTTTGTGAGTTCGTCGTCGAGCTTGGCGACGTGGAATTTAACTTGGAACATGGCGTAGCCGGCGATCACCACTGCCAGCGTCCACAGGATCGCGCTCAGTCGGATCACGCGGCCTCTCCCCAAGCGGGTGCCGCGGTGCGCTCGGCGGCGCGCAATCGGGCGGAGCGCGCCCGCGGGTTAAGCGCGAGTTCGCCGGTCGACGGCGTCACCGGTTTGGATGTCAGCAGCCGGAAGCTCGGCTCACGCTCGCGTGCCGCTGGCAGGTGCCGGGTGCCCCGCGGCGCATGGCCCGAGCGCACGCGCAGAAACGATTTGACGCGGCGGTCCTCGAGTGAATGGAACGAAATCACGGCCAGCCGGCCGCCCGGCGCGAGCAGCCGTTCGGCGGCGATCAGGCCGCGATCGAGCTCGCCGAGCTCATCATTGACGGCGATGCGCAGCGCCTGGAACGTCCGCGTTGCGGGATCGATGGTGCCCCACGCCGGCACCGAGCGGCGGACGAGAGCGGCGAGCTCGCCGGTGCGCGTGATAGGTGCGGTCTTGCGGGCAGCGAGGATGGCGCGCGCGACGCGGCGGGCAAAGCGTTCTTCGCCGAAGTCGCGGATTATCTGGATGAGCTCGGGTTCGGACAGCCGGTTCACCAGGTCGGCGGCGCTCTCGCCGTGCTGCGACATGCGCATGTCGAGCGGTCCGTCGGCGCGGAACGAAAACCCGCGATAGGCATCGTCGATCTGCATCGACGATACGCCGAGATCGAATACGACGCCCGATACAGCGTCGACACCGAGTGGTTTGAGCAGCGATTCCATCTCGGAAAACCGTCCCTCGATCAGCGTCAGCCGCTCGCGATAGCCCACGCTGAGATCACCGCCGGTCTTGATCGCCGCCGGATCGCGGTCGAAGGCAATGACGCGGCAGCTGGCGGCATCGAGCAATGCGCGGCTGTAGCCGCCGGCGCCGAACGTGCCATCGAGGTAAAGCGCGCCGTTGCGCGGCATCAGGGCGGCGACGACTTCGGCGAGCAGAACAGGAACGTGCGGCGCGGTCATTACGGCTCGCCCGGCGGTAACGTCAGCCCGCGTTCGCGGATGCGCGCGCGCATCTCGTCCTGATGCTGACGGAAGCGCTCTGGCTCCCAGATTTGGAACGTTGGCCCGCAGCCGACAAATACCGCCGTCGCCGTCAGGTTGGCGTGTCGCACGAGATCACTCGGTAGGACGATGCGACCTTCGCCGTCGAAATCAAGCGGTCGCAGCTCGCCAAGGATCGCCGACAGCGCGTCGCGCTCGTCAGACAATTCGGGTAGCCGGTCGATGCGGCGCGAGAGATCTTCGGCGCGGTCGAGGCCGCTCGCTTCGATCGCAGCAAGCTTCACTGCACGATAGGCGACGATGCTTTTGGCGGTCGCTGCCGTCAGCGCAGCGCGAAACGCCGCCGGGACCGAGACCCGGCCCTTGCGGTCGATCTTGTTGACGTATGTCGAAAGAAAAACCGCCAACGCTTCGCTCCCGAAACGGCGCCCCTGCGCCCCTTTGGCGCCGACGTCCCGGAGACCTGCAAAGCGGCGGCGCAGGCTCGATTATGGGACTGCATGGGATAACATGGGATTAAATGGGCGGTCAAATGATTTTCCCGTATAAATCCGTAAGTTAGCAATTGTTTCGAGGTAAAAATTTAGGGGTTCCGGTAATCGATTCGTCGTCGTCTGGACGACCCCCGGCTATTACTTGTAAAAACGTGAACATATACAGAACATTTTTACAAAGTACCAGACGGCCTGTAAGCCGGGTTCTGTCCCTGCTTGCGCAGGGGATGGCCATTCATCTGGGACGTCCGTTACCGGACGCCTCGCGCGACCGACCCGGACGGCGGCTGCGGAAACCCGCCTAGCCTAGTAAATCCAAAGACTTACGGGGCATGCCGTCCCTACTTGGTCTTGCTCCCGGTGTGGTTTGCCCTGCCGCCGCCGTTACCGGCGGCGCGGTGCGCTCTTACCGCACCATTTCACCCTTGCCGGCCCCGAAGGGCTTAGGCGGTGTGTTTCTGTGGCACTTTCCCTGGGGTTGCCCCCGCCGGGCGTTACCCGGCACCGTGTTTCCGTGGAGCCCGGACTTTCCTCCCCCCGTCTTGCGGCGGAGAGCGGCCATCCGGCCGTCTGGTATGCGCATAAGATGAGGTGGCGCGGCGGAAGTCAAACGCCCGCGGCACGAGCGACGGCTGCGGCGCGGATTCGCGTCTCGTCGTCGGCCGCCCCGTCGACGTGCTCTGGCCGGAAATGCAGCTGGAACGCGCGCACTGCCGCCCGCGTGTCCTCGTCCAGTTCGCCGGTCGTCGGACAGCGATAACCGAATGCCGCCAAATTCTGTTGGAGGGCGGCAATGTCGCCGGCCTCGTGGGCGGCCGTCAAATCGGGCCACAACCCGATCCCGTGCCGCGCCAGCCAGCGCCAATCGAAGCGTTCGCCGGGATCCTGTTTCCGGCCGATGGCAACGTCGGAATGGCCGAGCACGTGGCGCGCCGGAATATTGTGGCGACTCACGATACCCCTCGCCAGCGTGGCCAGCGCCGTCATCTGTGCCGCCGGGAAATCGCGATAGCCGAATTCGTGGCCGGGATTGGCGAGCTCGATGCCGACCGACGCGCTGTTGATGTCGCTGCGGCCGCACCAGTACGACACGCCGGCGTGCCATGCGCGGCGTTCTTCCGGCACCAGGCGGATCACGGCGCCATCCTCGCCGATCAAATAATGCGCGCTGACTTTGGCCGCAGGTTCGGTCAGGCGTGCCAAGGCCGCTGCTTGGTCGATCATGCCGGTGTAATGAATGATCAACATGTCCGCGGTGCCCGCGCGGGCATCGTGGTTGGGCGAAGGGCGCTCGACAATCTGCATGGCCGGCGCGCGAGAGCCTAGCGGAAACCTTTGCCAGCAGCCATGATCTCCTCGCTTATGGAGGCCGACATGTCGTTCGCGATCTCGTTATTGTTCTACGTCCTTGGCAGCGCGCTGATTGCGCTGTGCCTACTTGCCATCCCTGGTCGCGGCGATCACGGCGAATCTGGCGCCGCCGCGCCACATGGTCACGGCTCGGGCCACCACTGACATCCGCCGCACGCCGATGGCGGGTTGGCAGTTCTGGGTCGACCGCGGCGGCACGTTTACCGACATCGTGGCACGGCGGCCGGACGGTGCGCTCCTCATCCGTAAGTTGTTGTCCGAAAATCCTGGTCGCTATCGCGATGCCGCGGTCGCCGGCATTCGCTCCATTCTCGGAATTACGCCGGACTTGAAGCTGCCCGACGGCGCCATTGACGCGGTCAAAATGGGCACCACGGTCGCGACGAACGCGCTGCTCGAACGCAAAGGCGAGCGCACCGTCCTGGTGATAACCAAAGGCTTCGGTGATGCGCTGCGCATCGGTTACCAGAACCGGCCCAAACTGTTCGAACGCCGCATCGTCCTGCCCGATCTTGTTTACGAGCAGGTGATCGAAGTCGACGAGCGCGTAGCCGCCGAGGGTACGGTGCTGCGCGCACCCGACCTCGAGAGTGTCGCCGCTGATCTCCGCGCCGCTCGTGCTGCCGGCTGCAATAGCGCCGCGATCGTATTCATGCACGGCTATCGTTATCCAGCGCACGAGCGCGCAGTCGCCGAAGTGGCGCGCCGCGCCGGTTTCGCACAAGTTTCGGCCAGCCATGCGGTCAGTCCACTGATGAAGCTGGTGAGCCGCGGCGACACAACGGTGGTCGACGCTTACTTAACGCCGATCCTCCGCGGCTACGTCGATCAGGTCGCCGCCGAACTCGGTAGCGCACGCCTTTTTTTCATGCAATCGAACGGCGGTTTGGTCGATGCGCATTCCTTCCAGGGCAAGGACGCGATCCTGTCCGGGCCGGCGGGTGGCATCGTTGGTGCCGCGCGCACTGCGGCGCTTGCGGGCTTCGACAAGATCATCGCTTTCGACATGGGCGGCACCTCGACCGACGTGTCGCATTACGCAGGCGAATACGAGCGCAGCTTCGAGACACAGGTTTCTGGCGTCCGCTTGCGCGCACCGATGATGCAGATCAACACCGTGGCGGCGGGCGGCGGCTCGATCTGCTCGTTCGATGGTGCGCGTTATCGCGTTGGTCCGGATTCTGCCGGCGCGGTTCCAGGACCGGCATGTTACCGCAACGGCGGGCCGCTGACCGTCACCGACTGCAACGTCATGCTGGGAAAGATTCAGCCACGATTCTTTCCGCACGTCTTCGGACCGAGCGGCGATCAGGCGCTCGATCGTGACGTTGTCGAACGCGAGTTCGCCGCGCTTGCCGAAACCATTGCATGCGCCACCGGCGGCCGCCACCCGCCGGTGGAGGTGGCCGACGGTTTCGTCAAGATCGCTGTCGAGAATATGGCCAACGCGATCAAGCAGATCTCGATCGAACGTGGCTATGATGTCACGGAATACACGCTTTGCTGTTTCGGCGGTGCCGGCGGGCAACACGCCTGTCAGGTCGCCGACGCGCTCGGCATAACGCGCATTATGATCCATCCCTTCGCCGGCGTGTTGTCGGCCTACGGCATGGGCATTGCCGATCTCCGCAGCCTCAAGGAACAGGCGGTTGAAGCCCTATTGACGCCGACTGCGACGGCAGAGTTCCAGGCGATCCTGGCCGCACTCGCCGATGCTGCAAAAGCCGAACTCACGGCACAAGGGATTGCCGAAGCCGACGTCACGGTATTGCACAAAGCGCACGTCAAATACGAAGGTACCGACGTGCCGCTGATCGTGGATTACGGCGATTTCGACCGGCTGCGTGCCAATTTCACCGATGCGCACCGGAAGCGCTACGGCTTCGTCGTCGAGGATAAGCCGCTGATCGTCGAATCGCTCGGTGTCGAAGCGATCGGTTCGGCAGGCCAAACCGACGAACATGCGATCGAAACCGCGAGCGCCGGCACGGCCTCGCCGCCGCTCGATCACGTCGGTGTTTTCACCGGCGGCAAGACTTGGGCGGTGCCGGTCTATGCCCGCGCAGTTCTGGCGCCCGGCGAGGCGATCGACGGTCCGGCGGTTGTCGTCGAGGATACCGCCACGACGATGGTCGAGCCTGGCTGGCGCGCACGCGTCGATACGCGCCGAAATCTGGTGCTCGAGCGCGTAACTCCGCGGCCGCGGGCGGTCGCGATCGGCACCGACGTCGATCCGGTGATGCTCGAAGTGTTCAGCAACCTGTTCATGTCGATCGCCGAGCAGATGGGCGTCGCGCTGCAGAACACCGCCTATTCAGTCAACATTAAGGAGCGTCTCGATTTCTCCTGCGCGCTGTTCGATCGCACCGGTGCGCTGATCGCCAACGCGCCGCACATGCCCGTGCATCTCGGTTCGATGGGCGAGAGCGTCGCCAGCGTGATTCGCGCGCGCGCCAACCAGGCCGACGGCCGCGGTATGAGGCGCGGCGATGTTTACGCCTTGAACGCGCCCTATAACGGCGGCACGCACTTGCCGGATGTGACGGTCATCACGCCGGTCTTTGCCGAGGACGATTCCGCAAACTGCGATGTGCTGTTCTATGTCGCCTCGCGCGGTCACCAGGCGGATATCGGCGGCATCACGCCCGGCTCGATGCCGCCGCTGAGCCGCACCATTGAGGAAGAAGGCGTGATGATCGACAATTTCCTCTTGGTCGATGCCGGCCGCTTCCGCGAAGCCGAAATCCGTGCGTTGCTCGCCGGCGGCAAATATCCCGCGCGCAATCCCGAGCAGAATCTCGGCGACTTCAAGGCGCAGATCGCCGCCTGCGCCAAAGGCGTGCAGGAACTGCATCGGATGGTGCGGCATTTCGGCCGCGACGTCGTCGAAGCCTATATGCGTCATGTCCAGGCGAATGCGGAGGAGGCGGTTCGCCGCGTGATCGTGCGTTTGCAGGACGGCGAATATGCCTGCGAGATGGATTCGGGCGCGATGATCTGCGTCAAGGTGACGATCGACCGGAATGCGCGGCGCGCGACCGTGGATTTTTCCGGCACCAGCCCGCAGCTTGCGACTAACTTCAACGCGCCCGAAGCAGTGTGCAAGGCGGCGGTGCTTTATGTTTTCCGCACGCTGGTCGATGCCGATATTCCGATGAACGCTGGCTGCTTGGTGCCGATCGACATCCGCATCCCGGCGGATTCGATGCTGAGCCCGCACTATCCCGCGGCGGTGGTGGCCGGCAACGTCGAAACGTCGCAATGCATCACAGACGCGCTCTATGCCGCGCTCGGCGCCGTGGCGGCATCGCAGGGCACGATGAACAATTTCACCTTTGGCACCGCGCGCTACCAGTATTACGAGACAGTGTGCGGCGGCGCCGGCGCCGGCCCCGGATTCGACGGCGCGTCGGCGGTGCACACGCACATGACCAATTCGCGCCTGACCGATCCCGAAGTGCTCGAATGGCGCTTCCCGATACTGCTCGAAAGCTTCGCGATCCGCCGCGGCTCGGGCGGCGCCGGACGCTGGCGCGGCGGCGACGGCGTGGTGCGGCGCACCCGCTTCCGCGAGGCGATGACGGCAGCGATTCTCGGCGATCGCCGCCGAATCGCGCCGTTCGGTCTTGCTGGCGGCGCATCGGCGGCGCCGGCGCGCAACTGGGTCGAGCGCGCCAACGGCACGCGCGAAGATTTCGGCGGCACGCAGGCGGTCGCCGTTGGAGAGGGTGACGTTTTCGTACTCGAAACGCCGGGTGGTGGCGGTTACGGCAAGGCCTGACGCCCGATTAGTCCATCGGCGCGACAAACGGCTTGCGCCGCGCGCTGGTCGCGAGCCAGACGCCGAACAGCACGACAGCGATACCGACGACGTGATACGGGTGCAACGTCTCGCCAAGCGTGAATACGGCCAGCACAGTGGCAAAGGCCGGCAATAGGTGCGAGGTGAAGCCGGCGCGGTTGGCGCCGACCAACTCGACGCCTCGATTCCAGCAGATATACGCCAGAAACGACGCGAAAATTCCGGTATAGAGTACGGCGAAGCCGGCGAGTGGCGTCGGCTGCGGCAAACCGAAAAACATCAATTCGGCCGCGAGCGCCGGGGCGACGAGGATCAGTCCGGCGATGTTGACGGCAAACAGCAGTCCTAGAGTATCGAGCGACTTGGGTGCGCGCCGCAGCAACACGCAATAGAAACCCCACGCCGGCATCGCCAAGAGAATGACCAGGTCGCCGACATTGAACTGTAGGTGCAGTAGCTGCGTGAACGTGCCGCGACTGATGATGACAATGATGCCGCAGAACGACAGAATCATGCCGAGTAGCTGGCGCGGCGTCACCGTCTCGCCGTCGAGCAGCCAGGAAATCGCGATGATATAGAGCGGCGCAGCGGCGTTCATCAGTACCGCATTGATCGCCGTCGTGTAACGCAACCCGGTATAGACCGCGATCTGGAAAAACCCGAGACCGAGAAAGCCGAGGGCTGCGATCAGCAGCCAGTGGCGGCGCAAGACTGCGCCTTTGCCTCTGAGCCGCGGGATTGCCAGCGGCGCGAGACAGATCGCCGACACCGTCCAGCGTCCGAAAGTCAGTGCTACTGGCGGTATGACGGCATGCGCAGCGCGGCCGAGCACCCAGTTCCCCGACCAGAACAGGTTACACAGCGTCAACAACAGGTAGGGATAGAGCGCTTCGATGCGGCTGACGGGACGAGTGTGCGCGGGCGCGGCGGGCATGGGCGCTCTCGAAGATGTCGTTGGAGATTGTCGGTCCGGCGCCGTTGCGTCAATCTCGGCATGATCGGAATGCAAGGAATGCACATGCGCGAATCGGTCGAATGCGTGGTCGTCGGCGCCGGCGTCATCGGACTTGCGGTGGCACGAGCGCTGGCGCTGAGCGGCCGGACCGTCCTGGTTGTCGAAAAGGAACGCTATATCGGCGCGCACACATCGTCGCGCAACAGCGAAATCATTCACGCCGGGCTCTACTACCCCGCCAACAGTCTCAAGGCGCGATTCTGCGTCGCCGGACGGAGGCAGCTTTACGATTATTGCGCGGCACGCGGCATCGCCACGAAACGCATCGGCAAGCTCGTCGTCGCCACCGACGAGACCGAAGTGCCGCTGTTGGCCAAGGTGATGGCGCACGCCACGGCCAACGGCGTCGATGATTTGGAGCTGCTCGACCCCAAGGCGGTACGTGCGATGGAGTCCGAAGTGACTTGCGTCGCCGCTTTCCATTCGCCGTCCACCGGCTTGATTGACAGCCACGCGCTAATGCTGAGCCTGCAAGGCGAAGCCGAGGCGCGCGGTGCGACCGTCGCATTACGCGCCGAAGTCGCCTCCGGCCGTGTGCGCGAGTCCGGCGGCTTTGCGCTCGAAATCGCAGGCGATGAACCTCTAACACTCGAGTGCAAGATTCTGGTCAATGCCGCCGGCCTCTATGCACCGGGCGTCGCGCGACGGCTCGCTGGCGTGCCGGCGGCGAGCATTCCGCGCGACTATTATTGCCGCGGCGTCTACTTCACGCTGCCCGGAAAGGCGCCGTTCCAACGCCCGGTTTATCCGGTACCGGAACATGCCGGCCTCGGCGTCCATTACACGCCTGATCTCGCCGGCCAAGGACGTTTCGGTCCGGATACGGAGTGGATCGATGGCATCGATTACACGGTCGATCCAAAACGTGGCGCGCGTTTCTACGCCGCGATCCGTAAATACTGGCCGGGCCTACCCGACGGCGCACTACAACCCGGCTATGCCGGCATTCGGCCGAAAATCAGCAGCCGCGACGAACCGGCCGCTGATTTCCGCATCGACAATGCCGAGCGCCACGGCATCGCAGGCCTAGTCAATCTCTTCGGCATCGAGTCGCCAGGCCTAACCAGTTCGCTGGCGATTGCCGATTACGTTGCGGCGTTGATCAATGCGCCGGCGTTGGCTCCGACGATTCCTGCTGAACCGTCACCATGACCGTAATTTGGCCGGCGTTTGCGAAACGCAGCGTCAGCGGAAAATCGTCGTTGGCGGCGAGCCGTTGTTTGACGCCTTGCAACACAACGCGGCGTCCGCCCGGCCGCAGCGCCACCGGCCGTTTCGGCGGCAGATCGAACCCGTCAATCGGGCGGTTGCCGTAATCCTGGAATAACGCGGCATCGGCAATAGGTGTCGCGGCCCCGATTAGCCGGTCGGGCTTGTCGCCCGTATTCGCCAGCGCCATAAAGACCGCGGCAACGTCGCCAGCCGACGGTTCGGCCCAGGGATGGCCGATCTCGATCGCGCCGAGCGTATAGGAATGCGCGCGGACGCGTGACACGCCGAGCACCGCCAGCAGCACGGTCAGCGGCGCAAGGAGCAGGCTGCGGCGGTTCATGCACAGTTCACCGGATCAAGGACGGAGATGACGATGCTGGTCGGCGTGCCAAAGGAGATCAAGACCCATGAATACCGCGTCGGCCTCGTGCCGGGAAGCGTGCGCGAGCTCGTCCATCACGGCCAGACGGTGGTGATTGAAACCGGCGCCGGTGCCGACATCGGCTTCGACGACGAGGCATATCGCCGGGCCGGCGCCAGCATCGCAGCGAACGCAACCGAGGTCTTCGCCGAGGCCGAGCTGATCGTCAAGGTGAAGGAGCCGCAATCGGCGGAAATCGCCATGCTGCGCCGCGGCCAGGTGCTGTTCACCTATCTGCATCTCGCCGCCGATGCCAAGCAGGCTGAAGGGCTGTTGCGCTCCGGCGCGACCTGCATCGCGTACGAGACCGTGACCGACGATCGCGGCGGTCTGCCGCTGCTCGCGCCGATGAGTGAGGTCGCCGGCCGCATGGCAGTGCAGGTCGGCGCGCATTGTCTTGAAAAGGAGCAGGGCGGCGCCGGTATTCTGCTCGGCGGCGTGCCGGGCGTGTCGGCTGCGCGCGTTGTCGTGCTCGGGGGCGGCGTCGCTGGCACTAACGCTGCGCGGGTTGCCATGGGCATGGAAGCGCAAGTCACGGTGATCGACAGACAGCTGACCCGGCTCTACGCGCTCGACCTGCAATTCGGCTCGCAGCTCCACACGCTGTTTTCCACGGTCGAAAACATCGAGCGCGAAGTGATTGGCGCCGATCTGGTGATCGGTGCTGCGCTTATCGCCGGCGCGGCGACACCTAAACTGGTGACGCGCGACATGGTGCAACGCATGCGTGCCGGTTCGGTGATCGTCGACATCTCGATCGACCAGGGCGGCTGCTGTGAGACCAGCCGGCCGACGACGCATGCCAACCCGACCTACGTCGAGGAGGGCGTCATCCATTACTGCGTCACCAACATGCCGGGCGCGGTTGCGCGCACATCGACCTTCGCGCTCAACAACGCAACGCTGCCGTTCGTCCTGGCTTTGGCGCAGAAGGGCTGGAAACAGGCGATCGCCGACGACCGCAACCTAATGGCCGGGCTCAACATCCAGGCCGGGCGCATCACCCATCCGGCGGTGGCGCAGTCGCTCGGCGCCACCTATCTCGCGCCACAGCAAGCGGCCGGGCCGGCGACTGGCGGATAACCACCGTGGAAAATCAGTGCAGGGTTTCCGGCAGCGCGGCGATCGCTTGGTCGACGAGTGCCGCCCGGCGCTTGGCGTCGAGATCTTCGGACAGGACGCGGCGCACGGCGGCGATGGCGACGTCGACCGCGGCGGCGCGAACTTCGTTCAGCGCCTTCTGCTCTTCAAGCGCCAGCTTCTCGGCCGCTAGCCGCTTGCGGCGTTCGAGCGCCGCCGCGAGATCCTTGCGGCCTTCCTGCGCCGCGCGTTCGGCTTCGGCGCGGGCCTGAGCGATGATCGCCTCGGCTTCCTTGAGCGCGTCGCGCTGGCGTAATTGGTGCTGCGCCAGGGCCTTTTGCGCCTCCTCGGCGAGGCGGCGCGCTTCGTCGAGCTCGGCTTTGATCTTCTCGGCGCGGCGATCGAGCATGCCGAGCATCGCGCCGCGCGCTTTCCACACCACAATCGCCATCGAGATGACGAAGGCGATCAGCACCCAAAACTCGGCTTCGCCGAGCAGTTCGCGCAGCGTTTCCATCAGCCGTGTTCCCGCATCACGGCGTCGACTGCCGCTTTGACGCGCGCTGGCTCGATCGCCGCGTCGGCGAGCTTGCTGGCGGCCTCTTGCGCGACCTCGGCGGCCATCTGCCGAACGCCTTGGAGCGCCGCGGCCTTGGCTTCGGCAATACGTCGCTCGGCTTTGGTGGTCTCGGCGTTGAGGCTTTCCGCGAGCTTGCGCTGCTGCTCGGCGGCTTCGGCCGCCAGCCGTTCGGCGGTTTCGCGCAAGGCCTGCTGCGCTTTGGCGCGGGCTTCACTCAATGCTCGCTCGTAGGCCGTGATGACGGCTTCGGCCTCGGCCTTCATGCGTTGTGCTTTGTCGAGATCGCCGGTGATTCGGTCTCGGCGCTTGGCGATGATTCCGCCGACGCGCGGCAGGCCCACCAGCGTCATCACCAGGTAGAGGGCGATAAACGTGATGGCCAACCAGACGAGCTGGCTCGGGAAGGTGGCGAGGTCGAGTTGCGGCATCGGCTGGTCGGCAGGCCTAGAATACGAAGAGGATCAGGAACGCGATCGCCAGGCCGAACAGACCGGTTGCCTCGGCGAGCGCGAAGCCAAGGAACGCGAACGGCGTTACCTGTGCTGCCGGATTACGCGCCAGTGCGTTGATCAGTGCCGCGAAGACGTTGCCGATGCCGATACCGGCGCCGACGAGCGCGATGCAGGCCAAGCCTGCGCCGATCATTTTTGCCGAAGCGAGATCCATTGCAATATCCCCAGAGGTTTCAGTGAAGGTTGATGGCGTCGTTGAGATA
>DASQHO010000039.1:0-37365 GCA_035632055.1 Allostellaceae bacterium | reverse complement strand
TCGCCAGCAGGATGGCGTTGTCGTCGCGCTGTGTGCGCTCGCCCCAACCGTCGAGAATGCACAGCACGACAGGGCGCGGCCGGTTCGGCGTGGACATGCCGGATATATAAAGGAACGACGCCGCGAACGGTAGGGTCGGGGGTGGCTATTCGCGGTGATAAGGGTGGCCCGCGAGCAGCGTTTCGGCGCGATAGAGTTGCTCCAAGAGCATGCCTCGGGCGAGAAAATGCGGCCACGTCGCCGGGCCGAGTGACATGACGAAGGCCGCCTGGCGCCGTACCGTATCGGCGAGGCCGTCGGCGCCGCCGATCACAAAGGCGAGATCGGCCACGCCCGAATCGCGCCAGCGGGCGACCCGCTTGGCGAAATCGGCGCTCGACAGCGCCGTGCCGCGCTCGTCGAGCGCAACGACAGTGGCGCCTTTCGGTATGACATCGAGCAGGAGCGTCGCTTCGCGGGTCTTGAGCTCTGCCGGCGGCAGTTTGCGGCGCTCTTCAACTTCGCGAATGGCGAGCGGCCAGCGCAGGCGGCCGGCGTAATGCGCGGCGAGGTCGCGGTGCGGACCGGATTTGAGCTTGCCGATCGCGGCAATGGTGATGCGCATGGCGCGCGGTCGCGCTCAAGCGATCGATTCGTCTAGCGCGGCGAAGGCCTCGCCCCACATTTTCTCGAGATTGTAATGGGCGCGCTGCTCAGGCCGGAACAGGTGAACGATCACGTCGCCGGCGTCGACCAGCACCCATTCACCGTGCTGCAACCCTTCGACCGACAGGTGCCGATAGCCGGCGTCGCGCAACACGTCGAGCAGCCGGTCTGCCAGCGCCGCAACTTGGCGCTGCGAGCGCCCGCTGGCGATAACCATGTAATCGGCGAGGGTGGATTTGTTTTCGAGGTCGATGACTGCGATTTCTTCGGCCTTGCCATCGTCCAGGGTGTTCTCGATCAGGCGCAACAAGGCGTCGTGACGGGCGGCGCTGCGCCGCTTCCGGGCCTTCAAGGGTTTGCTACGCGGTATGGCGATCACCTCGGATGGGTTGGCGGATTTGGGTGGCGGAGTGCGGGTCGAGAATCGACCACAGGAAAATCCAGGCCGGCGGCTTGGCGCCGGAGAGCCGCCGCGCCGCGGCGGCAGGCAGCCGGTAACGGGCAAAGCGATGGGCAGGCAATGCAGCCAAAGCAACGCGACAATACGAAGGACGCGCAAAGACCGCAATGGGGAGGGAGGCAAAAATTTCCCGCCACCCGCGCCAATGACGAATTTGCGACAGATTATCAGCGCCCATCAGCCAGACGAATCTGGTCCGTGGAAAGCGCGCCTGCAAGGTCCGCAGCGTGTCGATTGTGAACACTGTGCCGAGCCGGCGCTCAAGGTCCAAAACGCGGATCTGCGGATGACGTACCATGGCACGGGCGCCGGCCAACCGTTTTTCCGGCGGCGCCATGCCCTTGGGCGGTTTAAGCGGATTTTGCGGGGCTACCAGCCACCACACTTCGTCGAGCCCGAGCCGCCGCAGCGCTTCCAGGCTCAAATGCACGTGGCCGACATGGGCGGGGTTGAACGAGCCGCCGAGCAAGCCGACGCGGCGCGGCGGCGCATGGCCGATGCCGAGAGCGGCGAGGGTCAGGGCCGCACCTGGCCGTCGCCGCGGACGACATACTTGAAGCTGGTGAGCTGTTCGGCGCCAACCGGGCCGCGCGGCGGCAGCCGGCCGGTCGAGATGCCGATCTCCGCACCCATGCCGAACTCGCCGCCGTCGGCGAATTGGGTCGAGGCATTGACCAATACAATCGCGCTGTCGACCTCGGTCAGGAATTTCTCAGCGGCCGCCTTCTCCTCGGTCACGATCGCGTCGGTATGGTGCGAGCCGTAGTGATTGACGTGGCGGATCGCGGCGTCGAGCCCGTCCACCACCTTCACCGCCAGGATCGCATCGAGATATTCGGCGTACCAATCCTGCTCGGTCGCGTTCTTCGCGGCACGGTCGAGCGCGCGCACCGCTTCGTCGCCGCGGATCTCGCAACCGGCGCCGTGCAGGTCGCCAAGGATCGGCGGCAGCAGCGTCGCAGCGACAGCGCGATCCACCAGCAGCGTCTCGGCGGCGCCGCACACGCCGGTGCGGCGCATCTTGGCGTTGAGCACGATCTTGCGTGCTTTCGCCGGATCGGCGGCGCGGTCGAGATAGACGTGGCAGACACCTTCGAGATGCGCGATGACCGGCAGTCGGCTCTCGGTCTGCACGCGTTCGATCAGCGAGCGGCCGCCGCGCGGTACGATGACATCGATCAGATCGTTCATCGCCAGCATGTGGCCGACGGCGGCGCGGTCGGTGGTCGGCACCAGCTGCACCGCGGCGCGCGGCAGCTTGGCGCGTTCGAGCCCGGTCTCGATTGCTGCGACGATCGCGCGCGACGAATGAAAGCTTTCCGAACCGCCGCGCAAGATGGCGGCGTTGCCCGAGCGGATGCACAGGCCGCCGGCGTCGGCGGTCACGTTGGGACGTGATTCATAGATGATACCGATGACGCCCAGGGGCACGCGTACGCGCTCGATCTTGAGGCCATTGGGCCGCGTCCAGGCGGCGAGCACAGTGCCGACGGGGTCGGGCAGGGATGCCACCTCTGATAGGCCGCTGGCCATCGCCTCGATACGTTTGTCGTCGAGCATCAGACGATCAATCATCGCCGGCGACAATTGCTTGTCGTGCGCCGATTGCAAGTCGCGGCGGTTGGCCTCGACGATCGTGCCGCGCGTGGCACGGATCGCGCCTGCCGCGTGGTTAAGGGCGTCGGCGCGCTGGTCGGCCGAGGCGCGTGCGAGAGTCGCGGCAGCGGCGCGCGCCGCTTGACCCAGCTCCTGCATCGTGTCGCGAAGCTTTTCGCTCGCCCGGTCGTCGGCGGTTTCGAGCGCTGTCATGTCACCACCAGATCGTCGCGGTGGATCATCTCGTCGCGGCCACGGTAGCCGAGGATGGCTTCGATTTCACCGCTTTTATGGCCGGCGATCGCGCGCGCATCGCTGCTCGAATAGGCCGATAATCCGCGCGCCAGTTCGTGCCCGTCCTTGGCGCGGACGATGACCGCGTCGCCGCGTTGGAACTCGCCCTCGACCCGTGTCACGCCAGCCGGCAGCAGGCTGGTGCCGCGCTTCAAAGCGCGCGCCGCGCCGTCGTCGATCACCAGCACGCCCGCGGGATTGACCGCGCCGGCGATCCAGCGCTTGCGCGCCGTCAACGGCTCGGCGGCGGGCAGGAACCAGGTCGCGCGCGCGCCTTTGTCGAGCGCGGCCAGCGCGTGCAGCGTTTCGCCCTTGGCAATCGCCATGCGGCAGCCGGCAGCAAGGCAGATGCGCGCCGCCGCGAGCTTGGTCACCATGCCGCCCGACGACGAGCCTGGCGGCGCCTTGCCGGCCATCGCTTCGATTTCAGACGTGATCTCGCGGCACTCGGGCACGTGCTTGGCCGATTTGTCACGGCGCGGATCGGCAGTGTAGAGACCGTCGATGTCGGACAGCAGCACGAGCGTATCGGCGCTGATCATCTGCGCGACGCGCGCGGCCAGACGGTCATTGTCGCCGAAGCGCAGCTCGGCGGTTGCCACGGAATCGTTTTCGTTGATCACCGGCATAGCTTCGAGCACCAGCAGCTGCTCGATCGTGGCGCGCGCATTGAGGTGGCGGCGGCGCTCCTCGGTGTCTTCGGGCGTGAGCAGGATTTGCGCCACGACAATGCCGTGCCGCGTCGCCGCCTCTTGGTAGACGTGGGCGAGACGGACCTGGCCGGCTGCCGCAGCGGCCTGCTTTTCTTCGAGACGCAAGGGACCGGACGGCAGCTTGAGATGGCGGCGGCCAATCGCGACCGCGCCGGAGGTGACGATCACCACCGCTGTGCCCTTCTTGCGTAGCGCGGCGATGTCCGCCAACAGCGCCTCGAGCCAGACTCGCCGCGGCTCGCCGGTCTTGTCGTCGGCGAGCAGGGCCGAGCCGATCTTGACGATCAGGCGCTTCGAGGCCGCGAGGGTCTGGCTCATTCGGCCTCCGCCGCCTCGGCTGCTGCGCGGGCGGCATCCCGCCGTGCCGCGCGCACCACGGCCGCGACCGCATGCATCGCCTTGTCCACGCCGGCGCCGGTTGCCGCCGACATCACCAGGGGCTCGCGGCGGCTGGCGCGCTTGAGCGCCTTGCGTTTCTTTTCCATCTCCGCCGCCGGAACGGCATCCGCTTTGTTGAGCGCGATCAGCTCGGTCTTATCGGCCAGGCCGTGGCCGTAGGCGTCGAGCTCGGCGCGAATGGTGCGCCAGGCGCCCACGACGTCGTCGAGCGTCGCATCGATCAGATGCAGGATGGCGGCGCAGCGTTCGACATGGCCGAGAAAGCGATGGCCAAGGCCGATGCCTTCGCTGGCGCCTTCGATCAAGCCGGGCAAATCGGCGAGCACGAATTCCTCGTCGTACGCGCGCACGACGCCGAGCTGCGGCTTCAGCGTGGTGAACGGATAGTCCGCGATCTTCGGCTTGGCGCGCGACACCGCGGCAAGCAGCGTCGACTTGCCGGCATTGGGCAGGCCCACAAGGCCTGCATCGGCGATCAGCTTGAGGCGCAGCCATACCCAGCGCTCCTCGCCGGGCCAGCCTTTGCCGGCCCTGCGCGGCGCACGGTTGGTTGCGCTCTTATAATGGGTGTTGCCGAAGCCGCCGTCGCCGCCTTTGAGCAGCACGCGACGTTCGCCGGCCCGCTTGAGATCGAGCAGCACGCTCTCGTTGTCCTCGTCGAGAATCTGCGTGCCCGCCGGCACGCGCAGCACCAGCGACTTGCCGTCGGCGCCGGAGCGGTTGGCGCCCATGCCGTGATGGCCGCCTTCGGCCTTGAAGTGCTGCTGATAGCGGTAATCGATCAGCGTGTTGAGGTTGGCGACGCTCTCGATGACGACGTCGCCGCCGCGGCCGCCATTGCCGCCATCGGGGCCACCGTATTCGATGAATTTCTCGCGGCGAAAGCTGACGGCACCGGCACCGCCGTCGCCGCTCTTGAGATAAATCTTCGCCTGATCCAGGAATTTCATCGGATGCCGGCCGCCTGTCCCCCGAACGAAAAAGGGGGAATGCGGCCATTCCCCCTTTGCATTCAGTCTAGCGCTTTGCGCCGGTTCGGGTGAAGTGCCTACTCCGCAGCCTCTGCCGGGCCCGGCTCGATCGAGACGAAAGTACGACCGGCGCGCGTGGTGTGGAAGCGCACGGCACCTTCGGTCAGTGCGAACAAGGTGTGGTCGCGGCCCTGGCCGACATTGCGGCCGGCGTGGAACTTGGTGCCGCGCTGCCGCACCAGAATGTTGCCCGCCACGACGATCTCGCCGCCGGCCCGCTTCAGGCCGAGGCGGCGGCCCCGTGAATCGCGGCCGTTGCGCGACGAGCCGCCAGCCTTCTTATGCGCCATGAGCGCTCTCCATTAACCGGCGCGAATGCCGGTGATGCGCAGAACTGTCATCGCCTGGCGATGGCCGTTCTTGCGGCGATAGTTGTGGCGGCGCCGTTTCTTGAACACCAGCACCTTGTCGTCGAGCTTGTGCTCGAGCACTTGGGCGGTGACCGAAGCGCCGGTGATCAGTGGCGCGCCGGCCTTCGCTTCCTGGCCCTCGCCGCCGAGCATGAGGACTTCGTCGAGCGTGACACTCGCGCCGGGCTCGCCGGCGAGCTTCTCGACGAAGATCACGTCGTCCTTGGCGACTCGGTATTGCTTGCCGCCGGTGCGGATGACAGCGTACATGGCGTGCCCTGGAAAAAGAGAACGGACGGGACCAGCCCGTCCGTTGGCGCGGAATATAGCCGGGAGGCGGCGGCTGTCAACGGTTTTACGCCGCCGGGCAGGGGGGTTTGTCCAGCTTTTGCGCGGGTTTCCCGCCCATGCATCAGTTGCAGAACGGCGATGGTCCGGCCGAGACCTGATTCGGTGAGGTGAAAGCGCCCGTCGCGCCGCCAGCTAGGCCACCAGCCGCAGCACCGAGCGCCGGATTTCCCGCTAACGCTCCGACTGCGGCGCCTCCGGCGGCGCCGATCCCGGCGCCCGTGACGGCGCGGCAACCCGGCGATTGCCCGCACGCCGCGAGCGACAGCATGACGGCCACCAACAAAGCCGAACGTGCGAAAACGGCCATATCTGTCCTCCTTCCGATCGTGTGTCATGACAACGGCGGCAGAGGCGCGTCTTTCCCCGGACCGGCGTGACAAGTTTGTGGGATTGCGGCTGGCCCAGCGGCTGCGTTAGGCTCCGCGCCCTGCGGAGAGGTGCCGGAGCGGTCGATCGGGGCGGTCTCGAAAACCGTTGTGCCCTTCACTGGGTACCGTGGGTTCGAATCCCACCCTCTCCGCCATTTCTATTGCTGTCGACGGTTTTGAGATGGCTCGGGAGCGCGCGGTTGCCGCTGCCAACGGAAGCCCGAACTGGAACTTCAGGCACACAGCCGACAGCGCCTTCACGACGCCCCATTTTGGTTTGAATAACGCCGGCATGGCATTCGCGAACCGCCGGCCGCAAGTCTCCGTCATCATTCCGGCTTATAATTGCGAAGCGACGATCCGGAAGGCGGTTTCGTCGGCCCTTGGCCAAAGCATCCGCGCCATCGAACTCATTATCGTTGACGACGGCTCGCAGGACCGCACGCCGCAAATCGTGACCGAATTGGCAAGGGTGGATGATCGAATCATTCCCATCCTGTTGCCTGAGAATGTCGGCGTGGGTGCCGCGCGCAACATCGCGTTGGCGCGCGCTTCCGGCGCGTGGGTTGCCGTGCTCGACGCGGACGACTGGTTTTGGCCCGACCGACTGCGCACCATGTTGGACGCCGCCGAACGGCTCGACGCCGATCTGGTCTGCGACAATTTGCGATTATTCGATCACGCGCTCGGATACGTCGTGGGCGTCACGCAGTTCGGCGCACGCCGGCGCGCCACGCCAATCACCGTGCGGCGGATTTTCGAACTCGATCACGCACTCCGCCGACATAATCTTGGTTTCACCAAGCCGATGGTCAGGACCGCTTTCCTGAGGCGCGAAGGCATTAAGTACGATCCGCGATTCCGCGTCGGCGAAGATTTCCTGTATCTGGCCGAGGCCCTGCTTCACGGCGCGCGCGCATTCATCCTGCCGGGCGCCAATTACGTCTATGTTCACCGGATCGCGCCGTCGACGCGAACGGTTGCGCCGAATTCGCGAGCCGGCACGGGATTTTCCGACATTTGTCGATCGTGCGCCCATCTTCTCGGCAGGTATTGGCGCGGAATGTCCCGGCTCGAGCGCCGCGCACTCGCGCGGAAGCGCAAATCGATTTCTGACTGGTTGGCTTATATGGATGTGCTGACGGCGCTGCGGAAGAAGAATTTCCGCGAGGCGATCGCCATCCTGAAGCGGCGACCCACGGTTCCGTTGATCAAGATTTACACGACGCGGAACCGAATCCTGGATCTGATGATGATCGGCCGCACGCGCGCGCGGCGATGGTGGATGTCGTTGGGCCTGACGAAAAACGGCGTCTCTGACTGATCGCGCGCGATTGGGTCGAGGAAGTGAAGTATGGACGCGACCGAGTTATGTCGTGCGATCCTGACTCAGCGTCTTCGTTGTCATCTGCGCCGTGTCCGATAGGTTTTCGCGTCACCGTTCGGTCGCCGAATGATCACAGGCGAAGCATTGATCCGCCACAAAACTTGTATTGAGTGTGGGCCTCGTGCTGCGCGGAAGATCCGTTGCACGGCACGGAACTACACAGGCATTGTCAACGTTACGGAGTTCGGCATGGCGGTTCGGTTTACCTTGCGTCGGCATAACAACACGACAGAAGAGCGTGCGGTGCTCGAGCAGCTCGGAAACGTGCTTGCGGGTTTGTCCACGCCGTGGAGCGTGATCGTAAACGAGCGTCCTCGGCAGCCGCCGTGGGTGCGCTATCTGGCGTTCCATCCCGACAAGGGGCTGGCGTTGCTGGATGTCGCATCGTCGCGACCTGAGAGCAAAGTGAAGCGCGTCGCATCGCTCTTCACGCGCACGGGTTTCGGTGCGTTCGAGCAGGGCAGTCTGCCGCTCATCGCCATCGGCATCGGCAAATTTCAAATCGAAGCGCTCGAGTTCTGCCTTGACACCGCGTTCCAGTCGGTTCGTTGTGGGCTGACGATTGCCGATTGGCCGGAACAGGCGATCGCGCTCCTGCTCGAACGATCCGACATGAATTTGAAGCGGCTGGTTCGCACGGATCCGATCGCCACCGCGCCCGCAACGGACGTCACCGCGCCGCCTGTCACGGCCCCGCCTGTTACGGCCGCTGCATCTGAAATTGGCATCGAGGAGCCGGCGCCGGTGCACGCTGCGCCTCCGAATCCCGTCCAGGAACGGCCCGAGTCAATCGAAGAACCGGACCCGGTGCACGCGGTGCCTCCCAAGCCGGTTCTGGAATCTCCGGCGTTCCGCGCCGAAAGGCGGCGGCCCGATCCGCTGCCCTTACGCCTCCAAGCGGAGCCGCGGCGCGGGGCGCGTCCGCAGTACGATTTGTCGTTGTCGCGCGCGAGGCCCAGGCGCCGGATATTTGGGGCGGCCGCCGTCGCAGCGGGGGCCGCTGTCGTTGCCTATGCCTATTTCGTCATGCCGCTGCCGGCGCCAAAGACCACGGCGCCAGTTGCCACTCAGCCGCGTTCGACACCACAGGTCGCAGCGGTGCCCAGTGCTGTTCCAAAACAAGACAACACGGCCGCGCCCGAAAATAAGGCGATCGAAGAGGCCGCAAAATTGCCGTCGACGCCGGCCGATACGTCGCCGAATGCGAACGCCGGTAAACCGGCGCTTACCGACTCCACGCCGCCGTCCGAAACACCGGCTGTTTCGCCACCCGCTCCGAGTGTCGCGGGTACGTCGGTCGAGGATTTGCCGCCGCCGCAGCGGCAGCCGGGTCCGGCTCCGCTTGTGCCACCGCCGCAGAACACACAGCCGGAAAAATTGGCCGCCATACCGGCGCCGCCGCCGCCGCCTCCGCCTCCGCCCAAGCCCCACATTCAGCACGACACCGCGCGTGCCGAGGCTGAGGCCAGCCCGACGCCCAACGACGAGCTCGTGATGATCGACGGCCTGACCTACGTCAACGGGCGTCAGCCGCATTCGCTCGGCACGGTTGCCGTTCCAGCAGACCGAAGTGACGCCTGGAATTCGAGCGAAAGCGAATGGAACGTGTTGGTCGCGCCGAGCGTGCAGGCACAACCCTGATCCACAGGCGCGGTCGACAGGCTGTCTCCCCGATAGCGGTCGGCGTCGTTAGGCACTGACAACGCGGAGACGCGGCCTTTCGGCGTCGACCAGATCGCGATAGATCGCGACATAGTCGGTCGCCATCCGACGGGCGCTGAAGCGCTCCTTGAAGCGCTGACGGATCCGCGTTCGCGAAAGCGACGGAAGCCGCGTAATCGCGTGCACGGCTTCATCTTCGTCGGCAACCACAAAGCCGGTTACGCCCTCCTCGACGATCTCAGGAACCGCGCCGGCGCGATAACCGATGACAGGAACGCCGCATGCCATCGCCTCGATCATCACCAAGCCAAACGGCTCGGGCCAATTGATGGGCATCAGTAACGCGATCGCACGGCTCAGGAATTCCGATTTTTCCTGGTCGCCGATCTCGCCGATATATTCCACCTCGGGTGCCCGCAACAGCGGTCGAATTTCGTGCTGGTAATATTCTTGGTCGACGCGATCCACCTTGGCCGCGATCTTGAGCGGCAGACCGGCGCCGCGCGCAATTGTCACGGCCCGATCGACGGCCTTTTCCGGCGCGATGCGGCCGAGGAACGCGAGATAGGACGGCCGCATCTGTCGCGGCGTGAGCAGATTTACCGGCATGCCGTGGTGCACGGTGCGGACCCATCGGGCCTGCGGCAAGGGACGCCGCTGGGCATCGGAAATGGAGACTACGGGGATGTCCGCGAAAGTATCGAAAACCGGCTGATGCTCGGGCAAATCGAGACGGCCGTGCAGCGTGGTGACGAACGGCGTCGACTGCCGCGAGAACAGAGAGAACGGATGGTAGTCGAGGTGAAAGTGAAGGACGTCGAAGTCAGAAGCGCGCCGCCGGACAAATTCGAGCATCATAGCGTGGAGCGCAAATGGATCCCTGATCGACGGATCGTGCCGCAATGCGCACGGCCAGACCGGCTCCAGCCGGGCCCGGGTAATCGAATCGCCGCTGGCAAACAGCGTGACGTCGTGGCCGAGAGCAACCAATTCCTCGGTAAGCCACGATACGACACGTTCCGTCCCGCCATAGAGTTTCGGCGGAATCGCCTCCGTCAATGGTCCGATCTGAGCAATGCGCATGCGGATACCTTCACTCCATTTGTATCGTTGGCGCCGCGTCCGGGTGGACGCGGTCAGGTCGGGAATTTTCATAATCACATGGTGGCAGGAACGAGGCGGCGGGCATTTCATCCCAGAATGATCACAGGCGCTGGCGGCGATCCGTTCGCTTAATCGACGTCGGGCGCGGAGTGTATTTCCGCCTTCGTTCACGACCGCCATTCGCTGCGCGCCTACCGCTGCAACATCGAGATTCCATACATGAATGAACTCACACGTTTCGCCGGTCGGCCTGTCGCATTCATCCTTCGCTATGCGGCCCGGCGCAGTCCGTCACATATCGCGATTTGCTGCGCTGTCTTGGCCGCAGTGGGCTGCTCGGTCAGCACGCAGTATGGGATCAAATTTCTCGTCGACACGCTCGACAAAGGGGTCGCGCGAGCTGGCGTCTGGATCGCATTCGCGGTACTGCTTTCACTGATCGCAGCCGACAACCTGCTGTGGCGGATTGCCAGCTTCATCGCCGCGCGCACATTTGTCGCGACGACCGGCGACATTCGCGGCGATCTGTTCGCTTATCTGACCGGGCATGCTCCCGAATATTTCGCCGACCGGTTGCCTGGATCTCTCACGGGCCGGATCGCCGCCGCTTCCAACGCGGCATTCGCGGTTGAGAACATGTTTATGTGGAACGTCATGCCGCCTTGTATTGCGACTACCGTGGCGGTTGGTTACTTGGCCGTCGTCAGTCCGCCGATGATGGGTGCCGCAACGGCGGTCGCAATTGTCGCGGTCTTCGCTCTTTTCCGTATCGCTGCGGCCGGCGCGCCGCTGCATCGGCGTTATGCTGACGACGCGGCGGCCGTGGACGGTGAAATGGCCGATGTCGTCGGCAACATTACGCTGGTGCACGCCTTTGGCGCGGTCGGGTCGGAGCAGATGCGCATCGGACAGGCGGTTGACCGCGAAATGACGGCGCGGCGCAGCAGCCTTTATTACTTGGAGCGACTGCGGCTCTTTCACGCCCTGGTTACGGTCACGGTGACCGGCGGCGCGTTGGCTTGGGCGCTCGTTCTTTGGCGGCGTGGACAGGCGACCACGGGCGATGTCGTGCTCATCTCGACATTGGGTTTCACGATTCTCTATGCAACGCGCGATCTTGCCATCGCGCTCGTCGACATGACGCAGCACATCGCTCGTCTCGAGGAAGCGCTCGTTACACTGCTCCAGCCCTATGGACTGCGGGATCGTCCCGGCGCAACGCGGTTGGATGCGCGCCGCGGCCGCGTCGAATTCGCCGAAGTCTCCTTCAGCCATTCGAGGCGACCGAGAATTTTTGACCGGCTCGATCTGACGTTCGCGGCTGGAACGCGCACGGGCCTTGTCGGACCGTCGGGCGGCGGCAAATCGACTCTTCTGGCGCTTTTGCAGCGCTTTTACGATCCCGACGACGGGCAGATTCGGATCGACGGACACGATATCGCTACCGTCACGCAACAGAGCCTGCGCCAGGCGATCGCTGTCGTTCCCCAGGACATCTCGATGCTGCATCGGTCGGTCCAAGAGAACATTCGTTACGGCCGCCCCGATGCGTCCGATGCCGAGGTGCGGGCTGCGGCGGAAGCAGCGCGGTGCGACGAATTCATTTCGCTCCTGCCCGATGGGTTTGACACGGTGGTTGGCGACCGTGGCGTAAAATTGTCGGGCGGGCAGCGTCAGCGGATCGCCATCGCGCGGGCGCTACTCAAGGATGCGCCCATCCTTTTGCTCGACGAGGCAACATCGGCGCTCGATGCGAAATCGGAAGAGGCAATCCGAGCCGCGCTCGATCGCGTGATGCGCAACCGCACGGTGATTGCGATTGCACATCGCCTGTCGACTCTCCGGAGCTTCGATCGAATCGTCGTGTTGGCAAACGGTCGCATCGTCCAAGATGGCCCACCCGACGCATTGGCGCGAGTGAAGGGCCCATATCGCGATCTTATCGAGGGTGAGCTCGCGCAGCTCAACAGCCGCGCCGCGTGAACGACCTGGCAATGGCCAGTTTTGTCGCCGGGCCACCGACCGTCATCCAGGAGAGTTGGAATGGCCCGTTTCGAAAAGGCGATCGCGCTTCATATCGACGAATTGCGCCGCTATGTCAGTGCGTGGCTTGGAAACACTGGCGAGCCTATTGACCTGGTCCGAGACTGTTTGACGACACGCCGTGTCGAGGCGGTTGCCGCGCTCGCACCGGTTGGCTCACGATCCGGTGGCGTAGTCGGCGTTCCGTAATTCTACGCCGTCATATTCCGTGAGCGGCATCCGAGCGCGCTGCGTACCGAAACGTGCAAGCACTTTCCGGGCGTCGTCGGCCAAATCATTGCGCGCCAAGGCGTGGGCGATATTCGCTTCGAAAAATCCGATTTTGTCGCCACAATCGAACCGGCGGCCGGAAAAACGAAAACCGTGTAATGGGCATTCGCCGACCATGCGCGAAATTCCATCGGTGAGCTGCAGCTCGCCCCCGGCGCCGGGCCGCAGCTTGCCCAGATGATGGAACAGCCGGGGTTGGAGAATGTACCGGCCGATTGCAGCCATGTTCGAAGGCGCATTCTCGGGTTTGGGCTTTTCAATAATCGTGAGCCCTTCGACGAGACTCCCCCGGATGCTACCGGGGCAAAGAATGCCATAGCGGCTCGTTTCCGCCGGCGGTACCTCCATGACGGCGACCACATTACCGCCCGTCGTTTCATAGGCTCGCATCATCTGCTTGAGACATGGGGTCTCGGCCATGATCAGGTCGTCGGGCAATATCACCGCGAACGGTTCGTCACCGACAAGATTGCGGGCGCACCAAACCGCGTGTCCGAGACCAAGCGGCCGCTGCTGCCGAGTGAAGACAGCGTGACCAGGTTTCGGAACCTCGCGTTCGATGGTTTTCACCTCGCGTACCTTGCCGCGCATCGACAAGACGTTCTCCAGTTCGAGGCAACGGTCGAAATAATCCTCGATCGCCGATTTGCCGCGGCCGGTAACGAAGATAAAGTCCTCGATGCCCGCCGCGCGGGCCTCGTCGATCGCGTATTGGATCAAGGGTGTATCGACCACCGGCAACATTTCTTTTGGCAGCGAGCGCGTGACCGGCAAGAACCGCGTGCCGAGACCTCCGACCGGAAATACCGCTTTACGAATCCGCGCTTGCATAAGCTTCTACCTCCATGTCTGTCGTGTGCGTTCAACCTTGGACCGACAGATGGCTTGAACGGGCGATAATTCCGTGACGCGTCGTCCTAGACGCAAAAAGATCACACGGATTTTTGAAGTCTGCTTTCTTTTCGTGTCGGCGCATCGGTAGCAACCACGGTGACGTCCGCGTGGAGCATTGCTGTCGCGGACCGACGACGCGCGCACCGCAGACGGCAAGTGATTCGGGACAACGCAGAGACCTTGGCAGAATTGTGGCGGACGCCAATCGCATCGGAATCAATTTGTGCAGGCGAATCACGCTTGCCGACCGAGCGCGAAAAAATTGTTCGGCATTGCTGTGTCGGGAGCAATTCGATAAGCCGAGCAATATCAAACACACATTGGACACACCTTGCTTCGCGCGAGGTTGTTAGCGTCTCGCCGCTGAGCTGAGTGGGTTCGCGCAAAAAGTTTTCTGCGCAGCGCGTTGCCCGAAGTGTCCCGGAGGATCTTCTTTCTCCAATCGACGTGAATGAAGGAGGAGGATGATGATGGCTGCTACGACCTTTCCGTACACACCTTCACACGATGACGGTCGGTTCGGCCAAGCGGCCGATGCCCACGACTGGCCGCGGTTGCACGCCGCCGCAATCGATCGGTGCGGCACGGCGCAAGAGGACTTGCCGAGGTTCAAAGCCCCTGCGGAGGGGGTTATCAAACGGCTCGTCGATTTCTGCCTGGCGGTAGGGTTGCTTGCGGTTCTGGCGGTTCCAATGCTCGCCATCGCTGCGCTCGTGCGGCGCGATGGCGGCCCCGCGCTGTTCGGTCACAAACGAATTGGCGCCAACGGCAAGACATTTGTCTGTTGGAAATTCCGTACCATGGTGATGAACGGAGACGAAGTGCTGGCCCGCGTCCTCGCCACGGACCCGGCCGCGCGCGCTGAATGGAACCGAGATTTCAAACTCAGGTCCGATCCGCGGATCACGCGCATCGGCAACATCTTGCGGCTTACGAGCCTTGACGAGTTGCCGCAGCTTTTCAACGTCCTCAAGGGCGAAATGAGCCTGGTCGGCCCTCGTCCGATCGTGCGGGAAGAAATCCGGCGGTATGGAGCGGCCTTTCACGATTATGCCCGCTGCCGCCCCGGCATCACCGGGCTTTGGCAGGTCAGCGGCCGCAACGACGTAGATTATGGCTGGCGTGTGCGCCTGGATCAGGAATACGCCCGCCATTGGTCGGTCGAAACGGATTGCCTGGTGTTGCTGCGCACCGTTGCGGTTGTCTGCCAGGCACGAGGTGCTTATTGAGCGCGTCCAACTGGTTGAGGCGCGCCCAGACGTGTCGTGCTCTTTGGGCGGCGCTCGCATTGATTTCTGGCGCCTTGGCGCTCAGCAGTTGCGGCGGCACTGCAAAAAGTGATCTGCCGCCACTGCCGCGGGTTGCCGATCCGCAACCCGGCCTAATACCGAAACTGGCACCCTACAAGGTGCAGGTCGGCGATGTTCTCGACATCAGGCTGCTTCTCAATCCCGAGCTCGATGAAGAGGAGGTCGTTAGGCCGGACGGCATGATTTCCACCACCGTTGCCGAGGATGTGCCGGCCTACGGGAAGACCCCGTCGGAAATCTCGTCGGAATTGCGCACGAAATACAGCTCCACGCTCAAGAATCCGGAAATTACGGTCGTCGTCCACAGCTTCGCGCCAAACCGGATCTATGTCGGCGGCGAGGTCGTGAACCCCGGCGAATTCGTCTCCGTTGGTCCCAATCTCACGATCAGCCAGGCGATCGCGCGAGCAGGTGGCTTGAAGCTCAGCGGCGATCGCGCGGAGATTTTCGTCATCCGTCGCGGGCCGAACGACACGCCGGAAGCGTTCTCGGTCGCATACAAAGATGTCATCTCGGGTAACGATCCGGCCGCAGACGCCAGGCTCGCGAATTACGACATGGTCTACGTCCCACGGACAGGCGTCGCCGAGGTTTACACTTGGTTCAACCAGTTCGTGCAGCAATTCATCCCGCTCAACTGGGGCTTCTCGTACAACATCAACCCCGTGGCGACGACCGGGCATTGACGATGGAAGCAATGCACACAGTCCCGGACGGTCTGCGATCGGCTGAACGGCAATGATGCAGCTGATGCCATTTGGCCTGCTGACGATTCTGTTCAAGCACAAGCGGGCAGTGATCCGCGTTTTCCTGGTGATCATTTTGAGCGCCGGGCTCTACTTGCTGTTCGCGACACCAAAATATGAATCGGTTGCCCAGCTTGTCGTTCGCTTCGGCGACCGATCCATACCCGATGTCAGCCGATCACAGCCCACGGAATTGACGCCGTCAGATCGCCGCGAGATCGTGCTCGCGAATGCGGCGATCCTGGGAAGCCCTGATCTCGCGCAGGCGGCGATCGAGGCATTCGGTCTCAAATCGGTCTACCCCGATATCGTCGCCAATCCGCCGAGCCGCGGCACGCCGATGGACGAAGCCGTCAAGCGGTTCCGCGACAATTTGATCGTCAGCGTGGGCAATGAGGACAACGTCATTACCGTATCGCTGCTGCATCCGGAGAAGACGCTGGCGCCAAAGCTCGTCCAGAAGCTGATCGATCTCTATATCGCGCGGCAGTCGGCCGTGTATCAGAATCCGCAAAGCGACTTCATGAAAAAGGAGGTCGCGGATGCAGGTACGCGGCTTGACCGCGCCCAGAACGCGCTTGAAAGCTTCAAAGAGCAATGGCGGATCACCGATTACGACACCGAGGTCGCCGATCTCTTGAAGCAGCGCGGCGACGTGGACTCAAACTTGCGCGCGGCGCAAGCCAACTTGGCGCAATCCGTGCAGCGCGAGAAGCAGCTGCAAGCGTTGATCAAGAACGTCCCTCAGAACATTCCTGCGCCGGCGAGTGGCGAGAAGTATCACGCCCTGGATGACGCCGAAACGCGGCTGTCCGACTTGATGTCGAAATATAGCCAAATGTCGGCAACCTATAACGCCAACGGGCCGGCCATGGCGACGCTCAAAGCCGGAATCGAGGAGGCGAAATCGGACGTCAAAGCGCGCCGGACCGAGCTCAGCAAGCGGTCCCTAACCGACGCAAATCCGGTCTACCAAAACCTGCAGGAGGATTTACTCCGGACATCGGCCGACGCCGAGAGCAATGCCCAACCTGTCGGCGTCCTGTCGGACCAGTTGCAGGCGATCAACGGACGGTTGAAAGACCTGCAGGATCATCGCGGCCAATTCAATGACCTGACGCGCGAGGAACAGATCGCCGAGAACACTTATCGGTCGCTGTCGGCTCAATACGAAGATGCGCGTGTCAAAGACAATCTCAACCTGCAACGGATTACGCCGGCGACGGTGATCAGCGCACCGACTGTGCCCTACAAAACGGCCCGGCCGCGGAAGCTCATCACTTTGCTGACCGCGATTGTCGGCGGTGGAATCCTGGCAATCGCCGCCGCATTGTCGCTCGAAGCGCTCGACGACCGATTCACCACGGCCGAGCAGGTATCTTACATCCTCGACCTTCCCATCCTCGCCAGCTTCGGCTTGCGGCAACGTCGTGTTGCGCGAGCCCTCATCGCACAGGGAGCGACGAGATGAAAAAATCCAACGTCGCCTTTGCCGAATTTTCGGGACGCGAGCCGCAGGACAAAGGGCGGCCGATCGCCGAAATCAATCTTAACGCGCCCAGCGACATGCCGATCATCGATCTGATCGAGCTCTACGCCAGCATCGAGTACGCTCTATCGAGCGACAGCGGCCGCGTCGTGCAATTCGTCAGCGCTACATCGGGCTTCGGCAGCGAACAGATCGCACTTGAAATGGCGTGGGCGGCCACAAAGGCGCTCGGCAAGCGGATACTGCTCGTGAACTGCGCGCGCTTTGCGTGCAATCGTCTGCCGGAACGGTCGCATCGGGATTCGGTCATCCAGCTGGCGACGGTCGAAAACGGCATGGTCAAGGTGGCGGGGCAGGAACTTTACCTCGCCGATTTGCGGAATGGTCTGTCCGGTGCGCAGCCGATGACGTCGCTCGAGGACATCGACGAGGAAGTCGAGAAGCTGCGCCGATATTTCGACATGATCGTCATGCTGGCGCCGGCGGCGGATGTCGATCCGCTCGGCATCGTAATGGCGCGCCATGTCGATGGCAGCCTGATTATCGTCGAAGCCGAACAAACGCGGCGCGCCGCGGCAATCCGGCTGCGCGAGGTTCTGTCACGCTCCGGCAACCCGGTCATCGGCGCGGTGCTCAACAATCGCCAAAATTATATTCCGGCGTGGCTGGCGCGTTTCTTTTAACCGGCTCGACAGATCGGGCTCATGCATATTGTAGTCGCCAACAACGTCTATCCCCCAATCGTCGCAGGCGGGGCCGAACTCATCGTCGCGTATCTCTGCGAAGAGCTGGCACGGCGGAAGCATCGCGTGACGGTGGTCTCGACCTGCGCGCCGGAAATGGAGCCCTATCCGGACGAGACGCGCAACGGCGTCGAAGTTATCCGTTTTTTCCCGTCGAATTTCTACTGGTCGTTCGACCGCGCCGGCGAACCGCGGCTGAAAAAACTGCTGTGGCATGTACGCGATGCCTGGAACACGGAGGCCAGCCGGCGCCTCCAGGCCGTCGTGCAGGCGGCACGCCCGGATCTCCTGCACACGCATGTCATCGACGGCATGTCAGCCTCGATTTGGGCGCGCGCACATCGTGTGGGCATTCCGGTGATCCATACGGCGCACGACTATCATCTTTTATGTCCGCGCGCGTTCATGCTGAGCAAACAGTGGCAGATCTGCTCGCGGCCGACGATACCCTGCCGGCTTTACCGGAATTGGCATCTTGCGACCACGCGCTATGTCGATTTGTTCGTGAGTCCGTCGCGGTTCCTGCTCGATCAGCACAAACAGGCGGGCATCCGTCCTCCGAATAGCGCCGTCGTTCACAACGGCATTCCGCTGCCGGACAACGTCGTCCAGCTTAGCGACGAACGCAACGCGGGCACTCGGAACCGCTTTATCCTGCTGACGCGGCTGACCGTGGAAAAGGGGGTGCGGGTCGCACTTGCCGCCATGGCTCAGGTGCCGCGCCGCCTCGGCGTCGAACTCACCATTGCGGGCAAGGGGCCGCTCGAGGATGAAGTCCGCGCCGCCGCCGCGCGTGATCCGCGCATCCGCTTTCTCGGCTTCATCGAGGGCGAGGAAAAATATCGGGCGTTGACCCGGGCGGGGTATCTTTTGCTCCCGTCGCTTTGGTATGAAAACGCGCCGGTAGCGATCATCGAAGCAGCAGCCCATGGGCTCGGGGTTATCGGCAGCGCGATCGGCGGCATTCCGGAATTCATCGAGCCAAACCGGACAGGATTGCTTTTCCCTCCCGGCGATGCCGAGTCACTGGCGAATATAATGATCCGGCTCGCACGCAACCCGGCGATGCTTCCGGCGCTCGCCGATCACGCGCGGGCGTTGGCCCGGCGCTTTACAGTCGGCCGCATGACCGACGCGTACGAGCGGCATTATGTAGCGCTGCGCAGCGGCGGCACGGCGTTTGCAGCCGCGAGCTGAGATGGTCGAATGCGCTATGTGATCGCGGGTGTGGTCTGCGTGCTCGCAGCGACCGTTGCAGCCCGCGGCTACGCCGAGCCGCTTCCTGCCGATTCAGGGATCGTGAATGTCCGGGACTACGGTGCCAAAGGCGATGGCCGGAACGATGATACTGCCGCGCTGATCCGGGCGATTGCCGCCAGCGGTGGAGACACGGGGCCGACATTCTGGCAGGACCGCATCGTCTATCTGCCTGATGGGACCTATCGGGTATCCGGAACGCTTCTGAAGCGATATGCCGACGGCAAATTCGCGTCCGGCCTGATTTTGGTCGGTCAATCAATGAATGGCACGGTGATCCGCCTCGAGGACAACGCTCCGGGCTTCGACGATCCGCGGAAGCCGAAGGCAGTCATTTTCACCAGTTCGAAGCTCTTGGACGGTACCCCAACGAGCGGGGGCAAGGATTATGACACACTCGGCGAAGGCAACGATGCCTACATGAACTTTGTGGAAGACCTGACCATCGATGTTGGTAACGGCAATCCCGGCGCGGTCGGAATTGACTATCTTGCCAACAATATTGGCGCGGTCCGGGACGTGACCGTGCGTGCGCCCGGCAATAGCGGCGCCATCGGTATCGCAATGACCCGCAAATGGCCGGGTCCGGCATTGATTCAAAATGTCACGATCCATGGGTTTGATACCGGCATCGCCGTCGCGCAGACCGAATACGGCCTGACCTTCGAGCACATTCGCCTTGAAGGCCAACGGGCTGCGGCCATACGCAACGATCAGAACGTTCTCTCCGTGCGGGATCTTGTGGTGGATGGGCGCGCGCCAGCCATTGTCAACGCCGGCCCTGAAGGATTGATCGCCATCGACGGCGGTCGGTTTCGGCTTGCAGGCAACCCCGTCGGAATTGCGGGCGCGATTCAGAATGCGGGCGTGATCGTGACGCGCAATCTTGCGCTCGATCGCGGCCCGCAAGCCGGCATGCTGCACCTCACCGGTGTATTCGAAGGAGTCTCGCAGTGGCGGCCGACGACCGGGCCCGCTTGGCTGCCGCAGCCGGTCGACGATCCGCCACCCGCGCATGTTCCGGTCGCGCAGTGGGCGAACGTGACCCATTTCGGAGCGGCCGCCGATCCGTCGCAGGATTCGACCGATGGATTGCGCCGTGCGTTCGATTCGGGTTCGGCCGTGGTGTATCTCCCGCATGGCACCTACGCGATTTCCGGCACCATCGATGTGCCGACTTCGGTTCGACGCATTGTCGGCATGAATTCGACCATTCGGATCGTTGCCAACCGGCCGCCGAGCTTCGGGCGCAGCAGCGGCATGTTCCGCGTAGCGTCGACGGGCCCGCCGGTGTCGATTGAAAATCTGGCTTTTGACAACAGTAATCGCGGCGACCAACTTGCGATCGACGTGTCGGGTTCGCGCGACGTGCTCATCAGAGACGTGGTCGCGGCCGGCGTGATGTTGCTCGATCGCAAGTCCGATGGCGGGCGGGTTTTCCTTGAGGATGTCTGTTGCGGCCGCATCCAGACCGCGGGGCCGCGCGCGGTTCTCGCGCGTCAGCTTGATACCGAGGGTGGTGGCGTCAGGATTACGAACGTCGGCAGTCCACTTTGGGTCCTGGGGCTTAAGACTGAAGGCGTCTGCACCATCGTCGAAAATCGTGACGGTGCGCGTACCGATATTTTCGGTGGCTTGGCTTACATGGTGCGCGATAGCAGTGGCGATGCCACTCCCGCATTCCGCAATTCCCGCGCCAACCTTTCGGCCTCGTTCGCCGAAGAATCGCTGCGCACAGGCAGCCGGTACAGCGTCTATCTGGCCGATGAAACCGGCAGCGCCCTTGTCCGTCCGTCCGCATTCCCGGCGCGCGGATTCGGGCGTCTAGTGCCTGATCTAATCACCGGCGTCGGTCAGAGAGCGCAGGTGCTTCAATAGGGGCGCTTTTGCTCGAACGGGTCGACGGCCTTTGGCGGCGTTGTCGGCGTCGCCGCGATGCACGCGCCGTGGATGCGGTTCGCAGCGTCGTAGCAACTACCCCAATCGGGATAAATACAGGACGCGGCTACACCTGCCTGGACGACGCAGAATGCATCGCCGCCAGCGGGTGTTTTGTATTCGGCGGGATTGGCGGCGCAGCGCCCACCTTGGCGAACCGCTTCACGCTGACAGGCTCCTGGGTCGACGTACAGGCATTGCAAGGGCACGCCTGTCAGCTCCAGACAAAACGGTGCGGCCTGGGCTTGGGCCACAAGCAACGTGGCAGAGAAGACGCCGATCGAGATCGCTTTGCGCATCATGGGATCACCGTTGCAAATGCCGGATGGCGCCGGCCATCAATCCTAAGAGCACGACAGAGCTTGCGGCCTGAATGCCGCTGTAAAGCAGGATCGCATTCGGAGCCGAAACATGGCCGCCGATGCAAAACGCGAATGTGGCCACGATCGACAGCAGTCGGCCGACCTGCCAACACGCAGCCATGGCCTGTTTTTCCAAGAGCTGTAAGGTATGGAAAACCGGCAGTACGACGGCGTGCGCGAGATAGCCGATGCTCATCGCCTGCAGATAGATGACCGCGTCGCCCCATTTGGCGCCGAAGACGGTTGAAAACAACAGCGCGGCGGCAAGGTTGATGGCTCCGACCCACGCCACCGAGAGCAGAAACTGGCGGCTTATCACCTGGTAGAATCGGCGCCGGAATCGGTCGGGGTCCGAGGTCACGGTCTTGCCCGCCTCGCCCATGAAGACCTGGAGGATCGACGTGCCAACCATCGACAATGGCCGCGCGACGATACGCTCGGCCAAGAAGATGAATCCCGCAATCCGGGCCGAATAGTGGGTCGTGACCATCAGGTAAAGAAGCTGATCGCCGCCGGCGGCGTCGATAAGTGCCGCCCAACTGGCGATGAGCGGAAACCGGCGATAACGTTGCGCCAGCGCGACCATGCGCCGGAACGAGATGGCAGTCAGCAAATCCCGACGTGTGCGCAGCACGCGATGAAACAGGCTTAGGGTGCCGGTCGATTGCCCAAGGATCGAACCGAAAAGGAGGCCGGGCGCGCCGGCACCGGCGACGCCCAATCCGATCTGGCTCAACGGACCAACAATCCCCTGATAGAGGCGAGTCAAAGAAATCGACGGAAAGGCGCCCTGACGGGTCGCCAGGTATAGGGCGACGTAGTAACCGCCGAGACAGATAAATCCGAGGACCAGAAGGCCACGATATATCGCGACGTGCCATGCATTGATCGGTGTCGGCCAAATTCCTTCCAACGTCTTTTCGGGAAATGTGAATGCTGCGATCGCCATGAGTGCTGTCGTGAAAACGAGAGCGCAGAAGCACACCGCCACAAGATTGATTGCGTCTTCGTCCGAAGCGGCGAGCGGCACGGCGAGCTCGAACCGCAGTGACGCGATGACGACGAAAATCGTCAGCAGTGCGGAGTAAACGCTCAGGATGCCAACCTCCTCCGGCGCATAGATTCGCGTCAAAATTGGCGACAAAACGAGGCTGACCGTTTGCCCAGCCGCAGCTCCGGTCAGCATGATCGATACGTTTTTCAGAAACGGCCTGCGGCCCAGCTTCACGCGCAGCCGTTGCCATGGCGCGAAGGCCGAGATCGAGGGCAGCAATCCAATTGTGCTGCGGTTTGAGTCTGATGCGTCCTGCATGAGCAAACTGCCGGCGCGATTGAAAACCAAATTCGAAAATATCCGGCGCATAAAAGATCGGGTCACACCGATGTCACATCGTATCGACGAACAATGTCACACCGCGGCCACGATGTTTGGCGTGAATCGGCAGTGGACGGAAAGGGCAGAAGTTCGACGGCGATTGAAAAATGACGGTGGAAGTCGCGAACCGTTTTTGGGGAACGCTCGACCTCCGGAGCCGACGTGTTGCGCTGTCTGTAGGGTTCCTGGCTGGCGTCCTCGCGCTCTATGCCGCGTTGCGGACGATCGTGCTCACAACAGCAAGCCGCACGCCGATCGGTTGTCTCGGTCTCGACATCGCGACTTTCGTAGCAGCTTGCGCATTCGTCGGCGTACGGCACGACGAACTGCCGTCGCTGCTGCGCCCGTTGTTGCGCGGGATTGCCGCTGTGGTCCTGGTGCAGGTCGCCTTCGACGGAGCCGCACTGTCCTATGCGCCGGCATACATGATTTCGGGTGAGCCGGGCGCGTTCTTCATCGGCGGCTCGGCGATTGGTGTGGTGTCCGGACTTCTGGCGATATGGCGGCCGAGCTTTGCACTGCCGCTGCTTTTCCATTACGTGGCGTTCCGCCACCAACTCAATCGAATCAGCGGCGTTCCGGTTTCCGAAACCGATTACCTCAGCATGCTCGATATCGGCGAGTTCGTGGTCCTGGGATCGCTCGCGACGGTCTTCGCGACACGGCCACGGAACGCCGCACAATTACTGCCCGCCTGGGCGAGTGCTGCCGAGGTGCGGGAATCGGCGTGTGCGCTGATCTGGGCTTGGGCTGTTGGCGCGCATCTCGGCAACTATTTCATCTCCGGTTGGACGAAGGTGCAAGCCGGCGGCGGCGATCCCCTGTTCTGGCTCCTGCACAACCCGACCCAGACTTCCATTTTGATCGGCCTCGATCGCGGCGACAATCCGCTTGCGGCTTGGCCTTGGCTCGTCCAGCTGAGTTGGGACGCCATCGTCAAAGGCGGCGTCGCGCTCAACTTCTTTGTCCTTGCCCTTCAGCTTGCGGCGCCGCTCGCGATTATGCGGCGACGGCTGCTCATGGCCTTCACGCTGCTGTACGACGTGTTCCACATTGCAGTCTACATGACCCTCGGTGCGATGTTCTCATTCTGGATCGCCGTCAACGTTCTCGTTTACCTGTCAGCGAAACGGATGAGTGACAAAGCGCTGACGCCTGCAATGCAGGCGGTGACGCTGCTGTCAATTCTCACGGCGCACTACTTTTTTTATACCAGCCATCTCGGGTGGCTTGATGGCGCAAAACTGGAAAGCCCGAGGGTCGTCGCTGAGACACGCGACGGACGGCGCATGCCGGTGCCGTCGGTGTTCTTCGGCATGCTGTCTTACTCGATTGCGCAAACCGCGATGTTTGTGCCGGACGACAGTTTCCCGATGCGGCTCGGCGGCAACACTTACAACCCTGCGGATTGGAAAGACGCCCAATCCTGCGGCCCGAAAACGGTTCATCACCAAAGCACCGGGGTAACGCTCGACACGGTTGAAACCATGGTTCAGCAGACCGATGCGGCGATGCGGCGCCATCCGTTCGTCAAAGATGCGAACCTCTACTACGTCTATCCGCACCACATGGTTGCCAATCCGCTGATGTTCGAGCCGTTCAATGCGCTCACGATGACCGACATCGTCCGGTACCACTATGTCGTCGATTCGGTTTGCCTCAGCTTGCGCGATGGCCATCTCGTTCGGGATGTGCGCAAAACGACGGATATCCCCATCGATGTCAGCCCGTAATGACATGGCAGCGAACGACGATATTTGGGTGGTCTATGACGGCGAATGCCTGCTCTGCAATGCCTTCGTCCTGCATTATCGGATTCAGCAGGTCGTGCGGCAGATGCATTTGATCGATGCACGCACGCCGGATCCGTTGGTGGATGAAGTCCGTCGAGCGGGACTCGACTTGGATTCTGGCATGGTCGTAAAGCTGAAGGGGCGTTTCTACCACGGGGCGGACGCCATCAACGCCCTCGCGATCCTTGGCAGCGACAGCACGCTCTTTAATCGCATCAATCGCGCGCTGTTCCGCCGCCCACAGCTCGCGCGACTGATTTATCCGCTACTGGTCCAGGGTCGGCTGCTGTTGCTGCGCATCCTCGGCCGATCACCCATTGGCGCGTTACCGGTATTACATGATGCACGAAGTCACGACCACTGAGTTGGACGAAGCGGAAGAGTTCTGGGTGAGTCCGTGCCGCAACCCAGCGGCAGTGGTTCACGCGACGATCGTCATCCCGAACCGTGACTCGCGCGCGACATTGGCACGGGCACTGCAGAGCGCGCTCGCTCAAACCGTGCGTGAAATCGAAGTGATCGTGGTCGACGATGCCTCTACCGACACCTCATGGCCGTATATCGCCCAATTTCTTGCCCAGGATTCGCGCCTGCGCGGCATCCGGAACAAGCGCAATCTCGGCAAGCCGGCGATCATGAATCGGGCGCTGGAGATCGCACGCGGCCGCTGGTTGGCCGTGCTCGATGCGGACGACTGGTACGCGCCGGATCGTCTCGCGGCGCTGATTGCGCTCGCCGAGAAGCGGCGCGCCGATTTGGTTGCCGACAATCAGTACCTCTATGACTCGGGCGTGGCCGAAATCGTCGGTCCGGCTTGGCCAATTGCAGAGTCGAGCTGGGCGATGACGTTTGACGATTTCCTGACAGCGTCCGATGCCTATGAATCGTTCAATCTCGGAATGCTCAAGCCGGTGATCCGAACAGATTTCGCCCGTGCTAAATCGCTCGTCTACGAAGAGGATGCGCGGCAAGGCGAGGATTTCTTCTATCTCCTTCAATTCTATCTGTCGGGCGGTACCGCAGTCGTCGCCGATCAGCCGTATTATTACTACACGCAGCCCTTCGGAACGCGGTCGCGCCGGTGGGCGAATGCCGGGCGGCAGCGCTACGACTACCGGACGGCATACGACATCAATCGGCGCTGCGTCGAAGCCTGGTCAGGCGCTTTTACGCGCGCGCAGGCCGCCCAGCTCAAGCGCCGAGGAAATCGGCTGATATCCCTCGAGCAATATCATCAAATCAAGGAATGCCTCGCGCACCGAAATTTGGTCGGCGCTCTCGGCCGCGTGGCAATCGCCCCGCGGACATTGGAATTTGCCTGGCGGCGCATTCGCAGCCGATTTTCCGGAACGTCGCCGTCGACCGCGATCGAGCGCGTTGCGCGCCGCGCGCGCCGGCGGAACGGATGAGGCTTGTCATGGACGAAAGCCGGACAATCGAATTGCGCGACGAGCCCGATTTCTGGATCAGCCGCGCGGTTTGCCAACGCGGACCGGTAGGCGTCACCGTCGTTATTCCAACCTTTAATGCAGACGCAACATTAGGCCGCGCGGTCGAAAGTGCCCTCGGTCAGGCGGCGTGCGATATCGAGGTTATCATCGTCGACGACGCCTCGACCGATAGCTCTTGGACGATGATCGACAGGTGGCTGCGCCAAGATCCGCGCGTGTGCGCGATCCGCAACAAGCGGAATGGAGGCAGGTCGGTCGCGATCAACCGGGCGAATCCGGTCGCGCGCGGTCGCTGGTTGGCGGTGCTCGACGCCGATGATTGGTACGGTCCCGACCGTTTGGCCGCACTGATTGGCCTTGGGGAGGCGCGACGGGCCGATCTTGTCGCGGATAACCAGTATTTCTACGACGCCGGCGTCGCTGAAATTGTCGGCACGGCCTGGCCGCCGCGGGAAACAGACTGGGAGCTGACGTTCGAGGGATTCCTCGACGCCTCGAACGCCTACGAAACCTTCAATCTCGGCATGCTCAAGCCCGTCGTCCGCATGGACTACATCCGGACAAAATTGCTGGCCTATGAGAATGGTATGCGGCACGGCCAGGATTTCTTCTATCTCCTGAATTTCTTTTTATCTGGCGGCAAGGCTGTGATCGCGGACACGCCGCATTATTACTACACACAGCCTTTCGGCACGACATCACGACGATGGTCGAACGTTTCCCGCAGACGTTACGATTTCATGTCGGCATACGAATTCAATCGGCGCTATATCGATGTGATCGCCGGCCGGCTGCCTCTTTGGCAGATCGAACGTTTGCAGCGGCGCAACGATCGCCTCAAGTATCTGGAGTTTTTCTTTCAAGCGAAGGAATGCGTCGCTACGCGTGACTGGACCGGCGCTTTAATCAAGCTCGTCAATCATCCGGAAATGCTCGGTTATGCGATGCGGCGATTCCGGCACCGCATTTATCCACGACCTCCATCGGTGCCGATCGAACGCGTGGCATGGCGCACGCGGCGAAGGTTCGAAGCGGACGCGCTGCATAAGTCGGCGGCGTCGCCATGAGAACCGAAAAACAGTTCGCTGACAGCAATAATTTCACGGCATTCAGGCTACTGCTCGCTCTTTGGGTGTTGCTTGGCCATTACAAGATATTCGTCGGCGATTTCGATCCGCCGTGGCCATTCGAATACGCCATGGCGGCAGTCGATTGCTTCTTCGTGGTGAGCGGCTATCTCGTTACCAGCAGCTTCGACCGCGATTCCGATTTTCTGCGCTTTTATATCCGGCGTTTCTTCCGCATTTATCCGCTCTACCTCACGATTGTCGCGATTCAGACTATTTTGCTTGGCGCACTCGACCCGGCTGGAATTGCGGCCAACGCCGGCCCGTTGCTGCGCTACTTCCTCGCGAACGCGGCGTTCGCCAACTTTCTGGATCACAATCTTGGCCACGGCGTTCTCGCGTCGCTCGTCGATCCGAACCTCAATCCGAGCATGTGGACACTCAAGATCGAGGTCGGTTTCTATCTCATTCTGCCGTTCCTCTGGTTGGGCGTGCGACGCTATGGGCTACCGCTTCTGGTGGCGATCTTCGTGCTCTCAGCAGCCTACTATGAAGCGTTCGATCTGACGGGCCACTACGAGTATGCGAAGCAGCTGCCCGGCGAGATGCAATATTTCGTTCTCGGCATCGCCGCCTATATGTACCGCGACCGGCTTGTGATCGGTCGTGCGTTGGGCCTCGTCCTTGCGGCGGCCGCAGCGGTCGTGTTCACGTTGATGGTGCGAGCGCATATGGCGATCGTCTTCCCTCTCGTCGTCGGCGCCCTTACGGTGCTGGTTGCGCTCGCGACACCGCCGATCCGTTTGCGCACAGACATTTCCTATGGCGTGTACCTTCTGCACGCTCCCGTCATCCAATTGTCGCTATTGTTCGGCATCTACCGTCCGGATTGGCTGGGTGTGATCGCAACCGTGGCGGTTGTCTTGTTGTTGTCGCTCGCCGTTGAACGGCTCATCGAGGCGCCCGGCATCGCTTTTGGAAAATATCTCTCGCAACGTATCCGCTGGCATGCGGTGGTGCGGCCGTCCCCGCCGATTGCAGCCGCCAACACCGCGAGACTTAACGTCGTCATGCTCAACGACTTCTGCTACGTCCAGGGTGGTGCCAGCAAGGTGGCGATCGACGAAGCGATCGGCCTCGCGAAATCCGGCAGCAACGTCATATTTCTCGGCGCGGTCGGGCCGCCATGCGCCGAACTGCGCGAATCAAGTGCTACCGTCGAATGCCTCGGTCAGCACGAGCTGCTCGAAGTGTCGCGGCGGCCGCTTGTGGCGCTGCAAGGAATATGGAATTTCAAGGCGGCACGGCGCATGCGGGCAATTTTGGACCGGCTGCCACGTGACCGGACGATCGTGCACCTCCACGGCTATACGAAAGCGCTCACCGTAAGCCCGGTCTGGACTGCGCGGCGCCTTGGATTCCCGGTGGTGTGCACGCTGCATGATTTCTTTGCCGCCTGTCCGAACGGCGCGTTTTTCGATTACCCGAAGGGGCGGCCGTGCATGAAACGCGCGCTGTCGCCGGCATGCATGATGACGCATTGCGATAAACGCCGTTACGCCCACAAGCTGTTTCGCGTGGCGCGCGGTCTCGTGCAGCGATGGCTTGCCCAATTTCCCGCGACGGTCCGCGATTATATTTCGCTCTCGCGGCGATCGGCGGCGATCCTCGCCACGTACCTGCCGCCACAAGCACGCCTGCACGCGTTGCAGGATGCGATCGATACGGTCCGCGGCAGGCCGGTTGCCGCCGCCGAAAACCGGATGATCCTGTACGTCGGCCGTCTCGATCCGGAGAAAGGAGTACTGCTCCTGGCCGAGACGATCAGCCGGCTCGGCACCGAGGCAATTTTCGTCGGTGATGGGCCGCTGCGCCCTGCGCTTGAGGCGATTCCAGGCATGTCCGTGATCGGATGGCAGCCGCGGGCTGAAATCCGCAGGTATCTTGCAGGCGCGCGATGTCTCGTGTTCCCAAGCCTGTGGTACGAGACCTACGGCCTGACGGTCGACGAGGCCGCCTCCTGCGGCGTTCCGGCAATCGTCAGCGACATTTCAGCGGCCGCCGAGCGCGTCGAAGACGGCGTAACCGGATGGCACTTCCGCAGCGGCGATAGCGCCGATCTCGTGCGTTGTCTCAAATTGATCGAAGACAATGCGGTTGTACGTGCTGCGGGGCTCGCAGCTTACGATGCGTTCTGGCGGCGCGGCGAATCCGCCGAGACTCACGCGCGGCGTCTCATACGGATTTATAGACAAGCGATGCAGGCCTGACCGAACGCGTACCGGCCGATAACGCCAGAGCTTCGATGGGGAAAAAATCGCGGCGGCCGTCGCGCAAGACTGCGGACGGAACGGCCTGCATAATTGCCGCGAGTCCGGAATCGGGCCCGAACCAGTAAATGGTTTGGCAGACGCGCATCAGCGGGATGTCGTCCACATGGTCGGTGAATAAAATCCGCGGGCGTTCGAGCCATCCGCGGCCGACAATGAGCCTCATAACAGCGTCGCGCTTGTACGGACCCGAATTGTCGGGACTCGGTTTCAGCCGCCCGCATCGGGTTGCCAGCACGTCGGCAAAGCCGAGCCGGCATCCAAGTCCGTCGGCATAGTCTTCGGGTGCGGCGGTCGCTAGGATCGCGTCGACGCGGCACGCCGCGACGGCGCCCAGCACGGGCGCCAATTCTGGGCGGACGATCCCTATAAGTTCCTGCACGATGTCACGTTCTGCGGCGCCGCCGTCTCCGGCCGTCGCGATCTGCCACAGCGCTTGCAGGCGCCATTTCAGCCAGTCGTGGCTCATCAGCCGCAACTTTCGCACCGCGATCATGGCGACGGCCGTGGCCGATATGCGCCAACGGCGCGGCGCGCGAAGATGTGGAAACCGTGCGCGCACGAGATGCAACGCCCAGCGGGGAAAGCTGTTCTCGGAAAGGACCGTCCCGTCCAGATCTAGGATCAGGACCGGTGTTTTTTCGCGGCGTCGACCGACCATGGAAAGCGGCAAAGTTGTCCGTCATAGAGGGCGAAGTCTGGGTAAACCAGCGGCGTATCCGACGTTACGGTGATGACGGCTGAGCGCACACGGGCCGTGGGCGCGCGCTTTCGGACGGTCCCGAGCACCTCGAGCAGCGTGACGCCGCTGTCGACTGCATCATCGACTACCAATATAGAAGGTGTGTCGCCGGCATGGGCGATCCAATCTTCGAAGGCCGCCAGTTCGCGTTCGTCGAACTGACGGGACGCGGCAGCGGGACGGCGCGGCGCTCGGGTCAGAAGCCGATGCTCGATGAGTCGCAGGCGATCGACAATCGCGCGCGGCAGGCGAGACAAGAGGCCGCGTATGATTGCGGCGGCGTATTTGAATCGCGTGGACGGACGGCGGCAGGTCAGGGTGCGAATTGGGATCGCACCTCCTGCGGCGTGATTCATCGCCTCGGCGACGAATAGGCCGCCCGTCGGTATGCCGACAATAAGGTCTGGCCGTCCATCGCCAAGCACACGCCGCATCAACAGTCCGCAGGCTGTTTCGAAGCTCTCGTTGTCGAAGCTGAGAACGGCAGAACCCGCCGAAGCGCGGGGCGCGCGGTGCACTTGAGGGCTGCGATTCCGCTGGATCGGCGGTTTCGTCGCCAACCGCGCCTCCCTAGGTCGCGAAGGCAACAGCGCGGACGCCGACCCGAAGGCTGCGGCGGGTCTCACGCCAGAGCACGCCGATCGCCGCGCCCAGGAAAAGGGCGGCAATCTGATCTTCGACCAACGAGAGAACCGTGCCATAGCCGAGCAGGAAAGCCAAAACCGCGAGCGCCGCCGTCGCTCGTTCCTTCGATCCAATAACCGGCCGCAGCGCCAGGCTGCATATGAACAACAAATAAAGGACCGCGAACGCGCCGAAATAAGCGTACATCAGGATGAAGAAATTATCGGCCGGATTGAAGCTGTTGATTGCGTAGAGGCGTTGCGGCCCGCCGATCCCGCCGAGGCCGACGCCGAACACGAGCATCTGGTGGTGCAAGATCCATTGCCAGGCATCGGGCCACGTATAAGCGATGCGCAAAAAGATCGATTGCGTGCTGAACACGCCGGTGCCGTGCGCGAAGTACAGTCCGAGGGTGATCAACGGCAATGCCACGCAAGCGGCCATGAAGACGACGCAACAGAAACGCAGTAACACGGGCCACCGCGACGGCGGCAAGCAAAGGATTGCGGCCACCGGAACGAGCGCCAGGATCGAGCCCTTTTGCGTCGTCAGAAACACGGCAGCACACGACGTGGCGGCAACCAGGGCGCGCAGCCGCCACGTGCGCAGCTGACTCATGATCACGATTCCGAGCAGTGGAACCAGGATTGCAGCGGAGATCGAGCTGCGCGCAAATCCCGCGACACGCCGTGCGAACGGATCTTGGATTTCCCAATCCTTGGACACGTCAACGTTGAGATTGCCGATGACGGTTTTGATTCCCGTCCACGGGAAGGTTACGAAAAACTTGTCGAGGCACAGGCCGATGACCGCCACGCACCAGATGATGACCATGAACGTGAGCAGCTTTTTCCCCGGCGATATCAGCAACGAGGCAAGAAAGAACCCGAAGAGGACGTTGGCCACTATTTTCATGGCGTAGGCAACAGCCACCGCGTCGCCGATGGTGCCCATAAGCACAAGGCCATGAAACACGATGAGCGCCCCGAACACGAAATAAGCTGCATGGATTCGCAAACGCATTGCCTGTGCCGCCAACAGCACCGCGAGCGGCCCAAGGATCAACGCGTCGCGCAGAAAGATGTAATTGTCCTTGCCGGCGAGATAGAGCAGGTAACGCAGCGGCGCCTCGAAGGCATAGATTCCGATATAGGCGGACGTGCAGAACACGAACAGCCAGGCCAAGCCTCGGCTGTCGACGTTGCCGAGATCGGCGCCTGTGACTGAATTGTGCAGTCCGCGCTCCCGCACGCCAGCGCGGGACGCAGTGGTTCGGCGCGTGCGGCCGCCGGCGACGGCACCTGATTCAACCATGCGCCATCACAATCACGCTCGGGAGTCCGTCGCAACGGACCAAAGCGTGATCAATATGTGGCCATGCGCTCGTGAAAATGATCGCGGTGTGCCAAGAGAGAATGCGGTGGCGGATGGCAGGAATTGGGGCGCAAGTGGCGGCAGTGAGCATGCGACTGTCGGGGTTGAGCTAAATCAAGGCGTCGGCAGTTTTACGCGCGATCATGTTCGCGAAACGTGGGAACCTTTTCCAAGCAAAAAGGATTCCGGCAGTGCCTGCCCACAATCCCGACATCGCCAAAGGGCTCGACGACATCGCCGATCTGCTCGAACTCGGTGATGCCAATCCCTTTCGCGTGCGCGCCTACCGCAATGCCGCGCGCGTGGTCCGCGGTCTTGGCACCGAAGTCGCAGCCATGTTGAAGCGCGGCGACGATCTCTCCGAGTTGCCCGGGATCGGCAAGGATCTCGCCGACAAGATTCGGACGTTCGCCGAAACCGGCCATCTGCCGCTGCTCGATCAACTCCGGCGGGCGACGCCGGCGATCGCGACCGAGCTGCTCAAGTTTCCCGGCCTGGGACCGAAGCGCGTCAATACGCTGTGTCACGAACTTGATGTTCACACGCTGGCACAGTTGCACCGCGCCGTGCTCGACGGCCGCGTCCGTGCGCTGCCGGGATTTGGCGCCGGCATTGAAGAACGGCTGCGTCTTGCGCTCGAAACGCGCGCCAAAACGCCGTCACGGTGGAAATTGGCGATTGCCGAAAGCTACGTCGAGCCGCTGCTCGCCTGGCTGCGCGGCGCGCCACGCGTCGAGGCAGTTATCGTCGCCGGCAGTTACCGACGCCGCCAGGAGACGGTCGGCGATATCGACATCCTTGTCACCGCTGCCAATGGCGGAGCGGTGGCGAAGCGCTTCACCGAATACGAAGAGGTCAAACAAATCGTCGCGCGCGGCACAACCCGCGCCACCGTCATGCTCAAATCGGGCCTTCAGGTCGATCTACGCGTGGTTCCCGGAAATTGCTATGGCTCGGCGCTGCATTATTTTACCGGCAGCAAGGCCCATAGCATCGCCATCCGCCGGCTCGGCCAGCAACGCGGCCTGAAGATCAACGAATACGGCGTGTTCCGCAAAAATCGGCGCATCGGCGGCGAAACAGAAGGGGAGGTCTACCGCGCCGTCGGCCTTCCCTATATTGAGCCTGAGTTGCGCGAAAATCGCGGCGAGATCGAGGCCGCCGTCACGGGCAAGCTGCCAAAGCTGATCGAACTTAACGACCTTCGCGGCGATCTGCACGCGCATACCGTGGCCACCGACGGCCACAATACGCTGCCCGAAATGGCGCAAGCGGCACGTGAGCGCGGATTCGAATACCTCGCGATCACCGAGCATTCGAAGCGGCTTACGATGGCGCATGGTCTCAACACGCAACGGCTGCTGAAACAAGCGGAAGCCATCGACCGCTTCAACGCCACCAAACCCAAGATCACGGTCCTCAAGGGCATCGAGGTGGACATTCTCGAGGACGGCAAACTCGATCTGCCGGACGCGGTACTCGGCCGCCTCGATCTCGTGGTCGCCGCTGTGCACAGTCGCTTCAATCTGTCGCGCGAAAAGCAGACCGAGCGCGTTTTGCGCGCGATGGAACGTCCGCATTTCACCATCTTCGCGCATCCGAGCGGGCGGCTTATCGGCGAGCGCGAGCCCTATGACGTCGACATGACACGCATCATCGCCGCGGCCAAGCAGCGCGGCTGCTTCATCGAACTCAACGCGCATCCGGACCGCTTGGATTTGATCGATGCGCACTGCCGAATGGCCAAGGAAGCCGGTGTGCTGGTGAGTATCGCGACCGACGCCCACCGGACCGAGGAACTCGGCAATCTGCGTTTCGGCGTCTTTCAAGCCCGGCGTGGATGGCTGGAGAAAGCCGACGTGCTCAATACGCGCGCGTTGGCGGCCTTGCGCCCGCTGCTTGCGCGCACGATGCGATAGGGCCGTTTCCGGCAATTGCCCGGTGACGCGTGCTGGCGTCGTGGGCGTCAGGGCCGCGCAGCGTGACTTTTAACGTCGCCGCGTGCGATCCGCGCGTGGTCGCTGAGTTGCCGACGCACCGCGTCAAAGGCATCCCGGACGGCGACCATGATGTCTTCATGGGCCTGATGCTCCGACGGGTCGCGGCGGACGACGATTTCGTGCCCCGGCACGGTCAGGTCGATCGCCAAATGATAGATGTTGCCCTGTTGATGGCGTCGCGTGCTCGCCTCAACGACAACCCGGCAGCCGATGATCCGGCCAAAGAACTGCTCGAGCTCTGCGATACGCTCGCGGATGTGGGATTCAACCGCCGGCGACGGCGCCATCTTGCGAAAGGTGATCTGTGTCGGAATCTGCATGTGAACATCCCATTGAATGCACCAGCCAAGATCGGAGATGGGCAGGTCATCGGCCTTGATTCAGATCAATGCCATTCCGGGCCATTGGTTGATGCTATTTCCAGTGGGGCAGGAGGGCGACATGCCGGATGACGTCAAAACAGGCCAGGAAACCGGAACTGCGGCTTGGGCCAAAATATGGGGCGCCGGCATTACGCCGACCTATGCAGTCAATCACCGGATGTTCGAGTGCTGGGCGCGCGGCATGGCGCGGTTTTCACACGACATGGCGCAGTTCATGCAATCTCGCCTGCTCGAGGAATCGATGCGGTGGGAGAAACTGGCAAGCTGCCGCGATCCGGCGGATGCCTTCGATTGCGAAAGCCGGTTCGTGGTCAAGGCCAGCACGGATTACAGCGAGGCGGCGCAACGCTTTTTGCGGCTGTGGTACGAAATTGCGAACAGCTACGGCACGCTGACGCGTACGGAGCCAAAGGACGGATACGTAGCGGGTGGCCGTTCGGTGACGCCAACCAGGAGGGGTCGATGAAAGAGCTTCGTTGCAAGGATTTGAAGAAGGGCTGCAGCTTCATTGCCCGTGGCCGGACCACTCAGTCGGTCATGTCCAAGGCAGCCAAGCACGCCAGGTCGGCGCATGGCATCACGAAGATGACGGCGACCATGGCGCGCAAGGCGCGCGCGGCGGTTCACACCGCCTGATCGGATCGGCGCGCGTCGCGGATCGCGCGCCATACGGTTGCGGCGTCGCCGACATCGGCACGTCGCGCACATTGAGCGACGGCATCGCGTCAACGAGCGCGCAGGTGGTGACGCGGCCGACGTAGCAATTTATCCGCATCACGCGATCGGCGGCGCAACGTACCGCCGGTGGAATCCGCCGGCGCGAGCCGTTAGCATGCTGTCCGCAAACGAAAACGGACGCGTGAAAATGAATTTGGCAGGACCGCCGCGAGACGCCATCCAACATGCGACGCTGCCCGATGGCACATGCCTCGCTTATTCGATCATCGGCGATCCCCAGGCTTCAAAACGTGCGGTGCTGATCCATTCGCTGGCAATGGACCACAATTTCTGGCGTCCGGTTGCCGAGCGGCTCGCGCGCGACGTCGCAGTCCTGGTTTACGATTGTCGCGGTCATGGCGCGTCCGACAGGCCGCACGGGCCGTATACGGTCGAACTCTTCGCGCACGATTTGGCAGCGCTGCTCGACATCGTCGGCTGGCGATCGACGCTGGTTGCCGGCGCGTCGATGGGCGGTTGCGTCACGCTTGCCTTTGCGGCGGCGTATCCGCAACGCGTCACGGCCCTGGGCCTTGTTGATACGACCGCATGGTACGGCGCCGAGGCGCCACGGCAATGGGCCGAACGCGCCGAACGCGCGCTCAATTCCGGACTCAGCGGGCTGATTGATTTCCAAATGACGCGCTGGTTCGGTGATGACTTCCGTATGCGCCATGCCGAAATCGTGCGGGAGTCGGTCGAGATATTCCTGCGCAACGATCTGGCGGCCTATGCCGCAAGCTGCCGGATGCTCGGCGCTTGCGATCTGCGCGCAGTCTTACCAGCGATTGCCGCACCGACCGCCGTGCTGGTGGGCGAGGAGGATTACGCCACGCCGATCGCCATGGCCGAGGCGCTGCGCCAGGGCATCCACGGCGCCAGCCTGACGGTGCTCAAAGGTGCGCGTCACCTGACGCCACTCGAACGGCCCGACGAAGTCGCGGCAGCGCTGGCACGGCTTCTCTAAGCCCCCATCGACGCGCTAGGCTCGCGCCATGCGCTATGAGTTGTATTACTGGCCCCAGATCCAAGGCCGGGGCGAGTTCATCCGCCTGGCGCTCGAGGATGTCGGTGCCGATTACGTCGATGTTGCACGCGCCAAGGGCGGCATGGACAAGCTGATGCGGCTGCTCGGAAGCGGCGACCGTCCGCCGTTCGCGCCGCCGATCCTCAAGGCCGGCAAGCTGCTGCTCGCGCAGACGGCGATGATTCTGTTTTATCTCGGCGGCCGGCACGGATTGGCGCCCAAGGACGAATCCGGCCGACTCTGGGTCCATCAATGTCAGCTGACGCTGCTCGATTTCCTGGTCGAAATCCATGACACGCATCATCCGATCGCCTCCGGTCTTTATTACAAGGACCAGAAGCCCGAAGCGCAGCGGCGCGCGGCGGATTTCCGCGCCAGCCGCCTGCCGAAATATCTCGGCTATTTCGAGACGCTGTTGGCGAAGCATCCACGCGGCGGGCTGGCCGGCGTGAAGGTTTGCTATGCCGATCTGTCGCTGTTTCAGATGATCGAAGGACTGACCTACGCCTTCCCGCGGATGATGTCGCGCGCGAGGCCGCGTTACCCACGCCTTCATGCGTTGCATGATCGCATTGCCGCGCGGCCGCGCATAAAGGCCTATCTCAGCTCGCCGCGCCGCATCCGGTTCAACGAGCAGGGTATCTTCCGTCACTATCCCGAGCTCGATGGATGATGCGGCGCGTCTTGATGCTGTTCCTCGCCATCTTCGTCCTGCCGCTGCTGGTCAGCGCCTGCGTCTACGGCCTTGGCGATGGCGTACCCTGGTACGAAGCGCGCCGCGATCCAACCGGCCTGGCGCCCGATCCGGCGATTACGCCGGAAGCGGTCATCCAGGTTTATGCCGCGCGCGCCGTCGCCTGGCGCGGCATTTTCTCGGTCCACACCTGGATTGCGGTCAAGCCGACCGGCGCGCCGCGTTTCACGCGTTACGAAGTCCTCGGCTTTGGCGTCAGTCAGGGCGCACCGGCCATCCGCGTCGATCGCATGGGGCCGGACAATTACTGGTTCGGTGATAAGCCGGTGATCGTGCTCGACCGGCGTGGGCCGGGCGTCGACGCCCTCATCGGCAA
>DASQHO010000038.1:0-26399 GCA_035632055.1 Allostellaceae bacterium | reverse complement strand
CGCGGCGTTTTGCCGGAGCCGGCGCGCCCGGCGCATGGCATAGTGCCGCGCCATGGCCGGCCGGGAATTGCAGAAATCATTTACCGGTGAAGGGCTTGCATGCCGCCGCGGCGAGCGCCGGGTGTTCCAGGGCGTTGCCTTTGCGCTGGTGCCGGGCGACGCCCTGCTGCTCGGTGGACCCAATGGGAGCGGTAAAACCAGCCTTTTGCGCCTCATGGCTGGGCTCGCCCAACCCGAACAAGGCGTGATCACCTGGGACAGCGGCCCCATCGCCGACGATCCGGCCGAACACCGCGCCCGCCTCCATTACATCGGCCACCAGGAGGCGGTGAAGCTGGCGCTGACTGCCGAAGAGAATTTGTCATTCTGGGCGGACATGCGCGGCGCAGCCAACGGCGCGGCGGATGCATTGCGCCGCTTCAAGCTCGATGCACGTGCGACCTGGCCGGCGCGTTATCTGTCGGCCGGCGAACGCAAACGGCTGGGCCTAGCGCGTCTGCTTGCGTCAGCCGCCGCGCTTTGGCTGCTCGATGAGCCGATCACCAGCCTCGACGCAGAATCAACCGAGATATTGCTGACGGCGATCGCCGAACATCGCCGTGCCGGCGGATGCGTTGCGCTTGCGACGCACGCGCCGTTGCCCTTGCCCGGTGCGCAGACTTTGTCGCTGGCCGCGCACACGACCTGGAGGCAGGCATGAGCGGCTTCGCCGCGCTGCTGACGCGTGATCTGCGGCTGGCGTTCCGCCAGGGCGGCGACGTCGCCAACGTCGTTGCGTTCTTCGCGCTGGCCGTGATCCTGTTTCCATTCGGCGTCGGACCCGATCCCGATCTGCTGGCGCGCATTGCCGCCGGCGTGTTGTGGGTGACGGCGCTGCTGGCGGCGCTGCTGTCGCTCGAACGTTTATTCGATGCCGACTATCAGGACGGCAGTCTCGAAGCGCTGTCGTTGATGCCGGTGCCGCTCGAGATCCAGGTGCTGGCGAAATGCGCGGCGCACTGGCTCACCACCGGCCTGCCGCTGACAATCATCGCGCCACTGCTGGCGCTGGTGCTGCATTTCAACGCCGCAGGTTATCCCGCGCTGATCGCAGCGCTGCTGCTCGGCACGCCAGTGCTGAGCCTGATCGGCGCCATCGGCGCGGCGTTGACGCTGGGCGCGCGGCGCGCCGGTGTCCTACTGTCTCTGCTGGTTCTACCGCTTTACATTCCAGTGCTGATTTTCGGCGTCGCCGCCAGTGAAGCTGCCGCTTTGGGCCTCCATTCGCGGCCGCATCTGCTGCTACTGGCGGCCTTGCTCGCGGCGTCGCTGGCCTTGGCGCCGTGGGCGGCGGCGGCGGCCTTGCGTCAAGCGCTCGAATAGCAGAAAAACCGGCCATGCAGCGCTTCGCCAATCCCGCCCGTTTCATGCGCCTGTCGGCAGTGCTGCTGCCATGGTGCGCGACTGCCGCCGCGGTGCTGATCGCAATCGGATTTTACGGCGCCTTGTTCATCGCGCCGCCCGACTATCAGCAGGGCGAGGCCGTCAAGATCATGTACGTGCACGTGCCGTCGGCTTGGCTGGCGAGCCTGGTCTATGCAGTGATGGCAGTGGCCAGCGCGGTGGCGCTGATCTGGCGGCATCCGCTGGCGCATATCGCCGCCGAGAGCGCCGCGCCGATCGGCGCGTGTTTCACCTTCGTCTGCCTGGCGAGCGGCTCATTGTGGGGCGAGCCGATGTGGGGCACCTGGTGGGTGTGGGACGCACGGCTGACTTCGGTGCTGGTCCTGTTCTTCCTCTATTTGGGATTCATCGCGCTCGCCAATGCCTTCGACGACCGCACCCGCGGCTCGCGCGCGGCGGCGATCCTCGCCATCGTCGGCGTGGTCAATTTGCCGATTATCAAGTTCTCAGTCGATTGGTGGAACACGCTGCACCAGAAGGCGAGCGTGTTCCGTATGGGCGGCCCGACCATCGCCATCTCGATGCTGTGGCCGCTGCTGGTGATCGCCGCCGGCTTCCTGTTCCTGTTCGCGGTCCTGCTCATGCTGCGCATGCGCACGGCATTGTTGCGCGCCAAGCTGCGCGCGCTGCGTTTCGGAACGTGATGGCGCAGTTCTTCGCCATGGGCGGTTATGCCCGCTTCGTCTGGCCGGCCTATGGCGTCGCCGTGATCGTGCTGGCCGGATTGCTGGCGCATAGTTTGATCGGCTATCGCCGGGCACAGCGCGCGCTCGACGTCGAGGAACGGCGATGACGCGCAAGCGGCGGCGCCTTTATTTCGTGCTCGGCGGCGTCGCACTGCTCGGGCTCGCCGTCGGCCTGACATTGTCGGCGCTTAACGACAATCTGGTGTTCTTCTACGGCCCGTCTGATCTCTACGCGGAGCATATTCCGCCGGGCCGGCTCGTGCGTATCGGCGGCCTAGTCGCCGCGGGCAGCGTCAAACACGAGGCCGACGGCTCAACGCTCGATTTCACCGTCACTGACGGAAAGAAATCCGTACCGGTGACGTATCGCGGCACGGTGCCGGACCTTTTCCGCGAGGGTCAGGGCGTGGTGGTCGAAGGCCGCCTCCTGACTGGCGGATCGTTCAAGGCCACGACGCTGCTGGCCAAGCATGACGAACGCTACATGCCGCCCGAAGTGGTCGAGGCGTTGAAAAAGGCCGGCCGCTGGCAGGAAGGCGAGAATGGCAAGCCCGTTCCAGCGGTCGCGCCGGCGAGCGCCGGAGCGACGCAATGATCATCGAGCTTGGCCATTTCGCGCTCATTCTGGCGCTGGCGGTGGCCCTGCTGCAGGCCGGGCTGACGCTCACCGGCGCGGCGCGCAACGACATTAACCTGATGGCGGCAGGCCGGCTCGCGGCGATGGCGCAATTTGCGCTCATCGCCCTCGCCTTCGTGACTCTAGTACACGCCTATTTTGTGTCGGACTTCTCGGTCGCCAATGTCGCCGAAAACAGCAGCAGCGCCAAACCGCTGCTCTACAAGCTCACCAGCGTCTGGGGCAATCACGAAGGCTCGATGGTGCTGTGGGTACTGATCCTTGCGCTCTACGGTGCGGCAATCGCATGGTTCGGCGATGCCATGCCGCCGCGGCTGTGCGCACGCGTGCTCGGCGTCAAGGCACTGATCGCGATCGGCTTCCTGCTGTTCATCCTGCTGACGTCGAATCCGTTCCTGCGCCTGTCGCCGGCGCCGGAAGAGGGCATGGGTCTCAATCCGATCCTGCAGGACCCCGGCCTCGCCTTCCATCCGCCGTTCCTCTATCTGGGTTATGTCGGCTTTTCGGTCGCTTTCGCTTTCGCCATCGCGGCGTTGATCGACGGCCGCGTCGACGCCGCCTGGGCACGCTGGGTGCGGCCGTGGACGCTGGCCTCGTGGTGCTGCCTGACGCTCGGCATCGCCATGGGGAGCTGGTGGGCCTATTACACGCTCGGCTGGGGTGGTTGGTGGTTCTGGGATCCGGTCGAGAATGCGTCGCTGATGCCGTGGCTCGCCGGCACCGCGCTACTGCATTCGGCAATCGTGGTCGAGCGCCGCGACACCCTTAAAAGCTGGACGATCCTGCTCGCGATCCTGACTTTCTCGCTGTCGCTGGTCGGCACCTTCCTCGTGCGCTCCGGCGTGCTGACCTCGGTGCATGCCTTCGCGCTCGATCCGCGCCGCGGCGTCTTCATCCTGGTGCTACTGTGCATCGCCATTGGCGGCTCGCTCGCGCTCTACGCCTGGCGCGCGCCGGCACTCGAGCCGGGCGGCGTGTTCGCGCCGATCTCGCGCGAGGGCGCGTTGCTGCTGAACAACCTGATCCTGGCGAGCTGCTGTGCCACCGTGTTCATCGGCACGCTTTATCCGCTGTTCCTCGACGCTGTCGGCGGTCCAAAACTGTCGGTCGGCTATCCATTTTTCGACCGCACCTTCGTGCCGCTGATGATTCCGTTGCTGCTCGCTGTCGGGATCGGCCCGCTGCTGGCTTGGAAGCGCGGCGACGTTCTGGGCGCGTTGCAGCGGCTGTGGGCGGCGTTCGCTGCCGTCATCTTGGCGATGCTGATCGCGTACTATCTGAGCCACGGCGGTCCGGTGCTGTCGGTGCTCGGCATCGGCCTTGCCGCCTGGATGGGCGCCGCGGCCGTGGTTGAGCTCGTCGACCGGCTGCGCCTGTTCCGTGCGCCGTGGAGCGAGGTGATACGCCGTGCGCTTGCCCAGCCACGCGCCTCCTATGGCATGACGCTGGCGCATTTCGGTTTGGCGGTAACGGTCGCCGGCATCGCCGCCTCGGGATTTGAACAGCAGAACATCGCGCTGCTGCATCTCGGACAGACCTTGCCGGTGGCAGGCTATACGCTGCGCTTCGACGGCATCGGCAAGCACGACGGCGTCAATTACACCGCCGACCGCGGCGACTTCACGCTGCTCGACGGCACGCGTGTCGTTGCCCAGCTCGCGCCCGAACGGCGATTCTTTCCATTGCAGCAGCAGACAGTGAGCAAGACCGCAATCCACACCAATTTCTTCGCTGATTTCTACCTCGCGCTCGGCGACCCCGACGACAAGGGCGGCTGGGCGGTGCGCGCCTATTGGAAGCCGCTGGTGCCGTTCATCTGGATCGGCGGCGTGATCATGGCCTTCGGCGGTGCCGTCAGCCTGAGCGACCGGCGCTGGCGCATCGGCGTCGCAGTCCGCCGCACCGCCAAAGCCGCGTTGCCGGCGAACCGGAGCCGCGCATGAGCTGGCGCCGCGCTGCGTATCTCCTGCCGCTGATCGGCTTCGCCGCGCTTGCCATCTATCTCTCGCGCGGCCTCGCGCCCGGTTACAACCCCGAGCTGCTGCCATCGGCGTTGATCGACAAGCCGGCGCCGGTCTTCGACCTCGCCGGCCTCAAAGGCGAGGCGCGGCTGAGCAATCGCGCCTTCGCCGACGAGATCGTGTTCGTCAATTTCTTCGCCTCGTGGTGCGTGCCGTGCCGCGAGGAAAGCCCCGTGCTGACCGACTTGGCGCGGCGCAACGTCATCGTGCTGTACGGCATCGACTACAAGGACAAACCCGAGGACGCCGAGAAATTCCTTCAGCAATACGGTGATCCTTATCGCCGCATCGGCGTCGACGAGAGCGGCCGAACCGCCATCGATTTCGGCGTCTATGGCGTGCCCGAGACCTACGCGATCGACCGCACCGGACGTATCCGCTGGCGCCATGTCGGGCCGTTGACCGCCGACGTCGTGAAGAAAGAGATTCTACCGCTGCTGCAGGAATTGGGGGCATCGTGATCCGTGCGTTCATTGCCGCGGCGATCCTGCTCGGCCTCGCGCAGGTGACATTCGCAGTCGAGCCGAGCGAGATGCTGGCCAATCCCGCGCTCGAAGCACGCGCCGAAGCGATCGGCAAGCAGCTGCGCTGCCTGGTCTGCCAAAACGAATCGATCGAGGATTCCGGCGCCGACCTCGCCCACGATCTGCGCGTGCTGATCCGCGAGCGCTTGAAAGCCGGCGACAGCGACGCGCAGACGATCAAATACGTCACCGACCGTTACGGCGATTTCGTACTCCTCAAGCCGCCAGTCGAGCCGGCAACATATCTGCTGTGGTTCTCGCCTTTCCTCATCCTAGTGGTTGGCGCCACTGGTGCCTGGTTTTACGTGCGCCGACGGCCGGCACCGCCGGACGAGCCGCTCGACCTCAACCAGCGCCGCCAGCTCGAGCGACTGCTGCTCGACGATCAATGATATTCGCGCTCGTCCTCCTGTTCGTCACGCTCGCGGTCCTTGGCACCGTGCTGTCACCTTTATGGCAACGCGGCCGTCGGGCGATGACACGCGGTCGTTATGACCGCGCGGTTTATCGCGACCAGCTCAACGAGATCGAGCGCGATGTCGCGCGCGGCATGGTGCGGCCCGAGGACGCCGCCGCGGCACGCCGTGAAATCGAGCGCCGCATCCTTGTCGCAGCAGATGAGCCGGATGCGCCTGCGCTCGGCGCGCCGCGCCGCGGTCTCGCGGCCATCCTCGCCGCCTGCGCCGCTGCCTTTGCGCTCGCAGCGTATATGGCGCTGGGTTCACCGGGCCTGCCCGATCTGCCGTTCGCCAATCGCGTCTCGCCGGCAGCACAGGAAGCGATGATCCAGACCATGGTGTCGGGCCTCGCCGCCAAGCTGAAAGACAATCCGCAGGATGCGCAGGGCTGGGCAATGCTCGGCCGCTCCTATGCGGTGATGGGCGACGCCGACAAGGCTGTCGACGCCTACGAGCATGCCCACCAACTCAAGCCCGACGATCCGGCCATCGCCCTTGCGGAAGCGGCCGCCATGCTTGCGGACCGCAAGGTCGAAGATCCGGTACCAACGCGCGCGGTGGCGTTGCTCAAAACGGTCACTGCACGGCAGCCCGATCAGCCGATGGCGCTGTGGTTCCTCGGCTTGGCGGCGGCACAGCAGCGCGATTTTGCGCTGGCTCGCGACAACTGGACGCATCTGCTGCGCGTGATGCCGGCCGACGCGCCCGAGCGCGACACCGTCAAGGCCGCGCTCGACGCCATCAAGGACAAGTAGGCGGACTTGGCCGTTGGCGAGCCGCCGCGGTAGAGTTTCGCTTTGGGAGACAACGATGGACGCGCGCCAAGACGCGGCCCTCTGGGAGCCGACACAAGAGCGCATTGCTGCAACGAATCTGCGGCGCTTGATGGACGAAGCCGGCCGCCGGACCGGCCGCCACTTCGGTGATTTTGCCAGCCTACACCGCTGGTCGGTCGAGGATCGCGAAGGGTTCTGGCGCCTGATCTGGGATTGGGGCCGCGTCATCGGCGAGCCCGGCGCGCCTATCCTCGAAGCCGGCGACCGCATGCCAGGCGCCCGCTTCTTTCCGACGGCCCGGCTCAACTACGCCGAAAATCTCCTGCGCAAGCGCGACGGCAGTGACGCGCTGGTCTTCCGCGGCGAGGATAAAGTGCGCCGCCGCCTGTCCTGGGCCGAGCTTTACGACCAGGTGTCGCGCTTGGCCCAAGCCATGAAGGCCGACGGCATCGGGCCCGGCGACCGCATCGGCGGCATCGTCGCCAACATGCCCGAGGCGATCGTCGGCTTACTAGCCGCGGCCTCGCTCGGCGCGGCTTGGTCGTCGTGCTCGCCCGATTTCGGCGTCAAAGGCGTGCTCGACCGGTTCGGCCAGATCGAGCCCAAGCTGATTCTCGCGGTCGACGGCTATTTCTATAATGGCAAGACCTTCGACAACGCCGAAAAGACCCGGCAGATCGCGACGGCCTTGCCGTCGGTCAAGCGCACGGTCGTCGTGCCCTATATCGGCAGCACGACCGCGCTCGACACGCTACTCAACGCCAAGGCCTATGCCGACTATGTTGCGCCTTATGCGCCGCACGACATCAACTTCGCGCGGCTGCCGTTCAATCACCCGCTCTACATCATGTATTCGTCGGGCACGACTGGCGTGCCGAAATGCATCGTTCATGGCGCCGGCGGTTCGCTGCTGAAGCACATCGTCGAGCAGCAGTTGCATTGCGATCTCAAGGACGGCGACCGGCTGTTCTACTTCACGACCTGCGGTTGGATGATGTGGAACTGGCTGGCGACCGGCCTTGCCGCCGGCGCGACGTTGCTTCTCTATGACGGCTCGCCGTTCCACCCTTCAGGCAACGCGCTGTTCGATTACGCCGACGACGAGCGCATGACGCATTTCGGCACCTCGGCCAAATACATCGATTCGGTGCTCAAGGCCGGGCTCGAGCCGATCAAGACACACAAGCTGACCAGCGTGCGCTATCTCAGCTCGACCGGTTCGCCGCTGTCGCCGGAAGGCTTCGATTTTGTCTATCGCGGCATCAAGCGCGACCTGTTCATGGCGTCGATTTCGGGCGGCACCGACATCATGGGCTGCTTCGTTATGGGCAACCCGATCGGTCCGGTGTGGCGCGGCGAGATCGCGGCGCCAGTGCTCGGCATGGCGGTCGATGTGTTCCGTGACGACGGCAGCCGCGCAGCCGACGACGAAAAGGGTGAACTCGTCTGCACCCGCGCATTTCCCTCGATGCCGCTCGGCTTCTGGAACGATCCGGGCAACGTCAAGTACCACGCCGCCTATTTCGAGCGTTTCGCCAATATCTGGTGCCACGGCGACTATGCCGCGCGCACGCGCCACGGCGGCTTCGTCATCTACGGCCGCTCTGACGCAGTGCTCAATCCGGGCGGCGTGCGCATCGGCACCGCCGAGATCTATCGGCAGGTCGAGCAGATCCCGGAAGTGCTCGAATCGCTGGTCGTGGCTCAGGAATGGCAGAACGACGTGCGCATCGTGCTCTTTGTGAAACTTCGGGACGGCGTGACGCTCGACGAGACGCTGACCCAGCGCATCAACCAGCAGATCCGCGCCAACGCCAGTCCGCGCCACGTGCCGGCGCGCACGGTCCAGGTCGCCGACATTCCACACACCAAGAGCGGCAAGATCGTCGAGCTCGCAGTGCGTGAGGTGGTACACGGCCGCCCAGTGAAGAATCTCGAGGCGCTGGCCAATCCTGATGCGCTCGCCCACTTCCGCGATCGGCCGGAGCTGCGGAGCTAGATCGCCAGCTTGTCGATGGTCTTCGCCAAGTCTATGTCGCGGCGCGACAGTCCGCCAACATCGTGGGTCGAAAGTGTGATCTCGACCTTGTTATAGACGTTGAACCATTCGGGATGGTGGTCCATCTTTTCCGCCGCGAGCGCGACCTTGCTCATGAACCCCCAGGCGTCGGCGAAGGTACGAAATTGAAAGCTCTTCTTGATCGCATCGCGGCCGGCGACTTCTGCCCAGCCCGCCAGGCTTTTGAGCGCCTCGGCGCGCGCCGATCCCGCCAGCTTCTCGACCATTATCCGCCTCCCTTGCTGCCGCGATGAGCCAAAATTCGACTGCGCCGACGATGGCCGATATCGAGGCGCTGGCGCAACGCGCCCTGACCACCATTCCTGAGCGCCTCAAACGGCATGTCGGCAACGTGGTCATCCGTGTCGACGAGTTTCCAGACGAGGATACCGAGAGGGAGATGGAGCTCGAAAGCCCTTTCGACATCCTCGGTCTCTATCGCGGCGTCGGCATGCCCTATAAGAGCGTCAGCGATCCGCTGCCGTCGATCGACATGATTTTCCTCTATCGCCGGCCGATCCTCGACTATTGGTGCGAGACCGGCGACGACCTCTACCACGTCGTGCGCCACGTTTTAATCCACGAGATCGGCCACCATTTCGGTTTCAGCGACGCCGATATGGACCGCCTCGAGGCGGAAATCGGATGACGGCTCCAACCATTCCCGATCTCGCTTACTGGCGCGGTGCCGGCGGCGAGCAATGGGTACGCAATCAGGAATTCGGCGATCGGCAGTTCACCCCGGTGACCGAGATGCTGTTGCCGGCTGCCGCCGCCAGGCCAGGCGAGCGCGTGGTCGATATTGGCTGCGGCTGCGGCACGACGTCGATCATGCTGGCGGAGACCGTCGGGCCGCAGGGCCGCGTGCTCGGCATCGACGTCTCGGAAGCGATGCTGGCACTCGCACGCAAGCGCGCACCGCAGGGCGCACCGGTCGAATTCGTTTGCGCCGACGCGACCGAATATAGATTTCCGCGCAGAACTTTCGATCTTCTGTTCTCGCGCCACGGCGTCATGTTCTTCGCGGATCCGGAAGGCGCCTTCGCCAATCTGCGTACTGCGTTGAAGCCGGGTGGCCGCCTGATCTTCAGCTGCTTCCGGGCGCCGCGCGACAACCCCTGGGCGATGACGCCGCTGCAGGCGGCGCGGCCCTTCGTGCCGCCTTTGCCCAAGCTCGGACCGGAAGATCCCGGACCGTTCTCCTTCGCCGACGAGGCGCGGGTGCGGCGCATCCTGGGCGCCGCCGGCTTCATCGACATCGCTCTCAAGCCAGTCGACGTTGCGTTCGACGTCGCCGCTGGCCAGGGACTCGATGCCGCGGTCAAGAACGTCACCGAACTCGGCCCGACCAGCCGTGCGGTGAAAGGTCAGAGCGCTGAAGTCCGCGCGCAAGTCGAAGCGGCAGTTCGCGCAGCGCTCGCGCCGTACGTCAAAGGCCAATCGATACCGCTGGGCGCGGCGCTCTGGCTGGTAACGGCGCGCAATCACTAAAGCAGAGCCGCGACCCGCCGGCGCAATTCCGGAATCAGCGACCGGCGGAACCACGGGTTGTTCTTTTCCCATGCGGTCGTGCGCCACGACGGATGCGGCAGGGGTAAGGTTCCGGCCGGCGCCGCGCGCCATGCCGTGACTGTCTCGGTCATGCTCCGCCGTTTGGCTTCGCGCATGTAGTAATCGATGGCATAGGAACCGACCAACAGCGTCAGAGCGACCTTGGGCAGTTCCGCCAACAAAGGCGGATGCCACAGCGGTGCGCATTCCGGCCGCGGCGGCAAGTCGCCGCCCTTGGCGTCGCGGCCGGGATAGCAGAACGCCATGCCCATCACCGCAACGCGATGTTCGTCATAGAACGTGGTGCGGTCGACACCCATCCATTCGCGCAGCCGGTCGCCGCTGCGGTCGTTGAAGTTGAGACCGGTCTCGTGCACCCGCGTGCCGGGCGCCTGGCTGAGAATGAGGATGCGGGCACTGCGCGTTACTTGCAGCACCGGCCGTGGACCGAGCGGCAGGTGCTTGGCGCAGACGCGGCAACCGCGCAGCCGGACGAGCAGCTCGTCGAGGCTTTCATCCGAGGGCTTGAGCGCGGCGCGGGTCATGGCACCGAGTTTAGCCTGAAAAAGAAAGCGGCGCCTCTTGGCGGGCGCCGTCTTTCCATCCTCGGGCCGCCCAAACTGGAACATCGGATGCTGCGGGGCGAGACCTCGACCCAATAAGAGCAAAGCCTATGCCGAAGCAATAACTCTAATGATTCCAATGGCTTATAAAACAGGCCCAGCGCCGGTTGTAAGGCTTTGCGACGGTCCTAGCGGAGCGCCGCGGCGATGTTGCCGCCGTCCACCGTCGTGACGTCGCCGGTCGTCTTGAGCGCGGTCGCGTGATAGAGGAACGCGGCCGCCACGTCCTCGGCGGTGACTTCGCGGCCCAGAAGGTTGCCGCGCATGTAATCCTGTTCGTTGACGCCACGGGCTAGCGCGCGCGATGCGATCATGTCCTTGGTCAACAAGCCGCTGCGGATCCGGTCGGCATTGACCGCGTTGGCGCGGATGCCATCCTTGCCGCATTCCAAAGCGTACTGCCGAACCAGCAGCAGCGTCGCCGCCTTGGGCAGGCCGTAGGCTCCGAAATCGGCGCCGGGATTGATAGCCTGCTTCGAGACGTTGAACAGCAGCGCGCCGCCGAAGCCCTGAGCGCGCATCACCTTGACGGCTGCGCGCGCTACGCGCTGGTGCGCGAAGAAATTGAGCTCGAAGCTTTGGCGCAGCACCTTGTCGTCGAGATCGCCGATCGCGCCCTGCCACGCTGCGCCGGCGTTGGAGACGACGATGTCGACGCCACCGAGCCGGGCGCAGCACGCCGTGAACGCGGAATGCACCGCGCCGTCGTCGGTGACGTCGCATTCGAGACCGATAACGCCGAGCTGTTGAGCCAGACCTTCGACCGCCTTTTTGTCCTTGTCGAGCAGCACCAGCTCGGCACCAGCCGCGCGGAAGGTGCGCGCCGTCGCCATGCCGATGGCGCCGGCGGCACCGGTGATTACCGCGATCTGGCCCGCCAGCGGTTTCTCCGCCGTCTTGCCGAGCTTCGCCTGTTCCAGCGACCAGTATTCCATCTCGAACAGCTTGTCTTCGGGCAGCGATTCGAACCGGCCGAGCGCTTCGGCATCCGTGATCACGGCAATGGCGTTCTCGGCGATGTCGGCGGCGATGACCGCGTCCTTGCGGCTGCGGCCCAGGCCGAACAGACCGAGACCGGGAACCAGCACGACACGCGGCAGCGGATCGAGCGGCCGCTTGGGCGGATCGCGGTGCGCGTTGTTGCGCGCGAAATAGGCGCGATAGCGCTCGATGAAGCCCTTGGCGGCAGCCACCGCATCCTTGTGGAATTGCGCCAGATTAGCGGCGTCGGGCGGCGCCATCAGCAGCGGCACGTTCTTGGTGCGGATTGTGTGATCGGGCGTCACCACACCGGTCTGCGAATAGCGCGCGGCCTCGCGGCCATTGGCGTAGGCGAGGATCGTCGGCGAAGTGCGGAATTCAAGGATCAAGCGCCGCCAAGCACCTTCGATCTTGTCGTCTTTGACTGCGCAGGCGCCGCGCACGATAGGCGCAATCTCGGCGACACCGGCAATGCGCTGTGGCAACGTGATCGCCGGAAACACGCGCCGCGTACCCTTTTTCTGGATGCGCGCCTCGGCGGCGCTGACCGCCGCGACCATGCGCTCGTAGGCTTCGCGAGCATCGGTGCCGAAGGTGAAGATGCCATGTTTGAGTAGGATCAGGCCTTCGACGCGCGGATCGTGCTCGAAGATCCGCGCCGCCTTCTTTGCAAGATCGAAGCCTGGCATGACATAGGGCACGATGCCGAAGCGGCCGTCATAGACTTCGCGGCAGATTTTATCGCCGTCGGGCTGATCGACCAGGCTCAGCACCGCGTTGGCGTGCGTATGGTCGATGAATTTCGCCGGCAGAAAGGCATGCAACAGCGTCTCGACCGACGGATTGGGCGCGCCGGGATCGAGCAGATTAGCGCGCTGGACGCGCACCATATCTTCGTCGGCAAGACGTTCGAGCGCACGCAGCTTCAACAACGGCGCCAAGCGCACCGCCGGCAGTCCGGCAGGCTCGATATTCGCCATGTCCCAGCCGCTGCCTTTGACGCAGAGCGCGTCAACTTCCTCGCCGAGCAGGTCGAGCACACGCAGCTTGACCGAGGTGTTGCCGCCGCCGTGCAGCACCAGCTTAGGATCCTGGCCCAAGAGTCGCGAAGTGTAGACGCGCAGCGCCAGATCGGGCGCGACGCCCTGTTGGGCGTAGCGCGTCACGATTGCTTCGGCTTCGTCGTCGTTCCAACGGCTTTGCATCAGCGAACTCCCGCCGTCAGCATAGAACATGCACTTCGCCGCCGCGAGAGGCGGCGTTTATTTCCGCCTGGCCGACGCTTAAAATGCCCGAGAACCAACGAGGACCCATGGCTGAAACCCCGCGCGGCGTCTATGCGGCGATTCTGACGCCGTTCAACGCCAACCTCGAGCCCGACCTCGGCGCTTTCGTCAATCACAGCCGCTGGCTCCTGGCGAACGGCTGCGACGGGCTGGCGCCGCTCGGCACAACCGGCGAGGGCAACTCGCTATCGCTCAAACAGCGCATGCGCATCATCGAGACGGCGCTGACCAAGCTGCCGATCGACCGTTGCATCTTCGGCGCCGGCTCGTGCGCGCTTGCCGATGCCGTGCAGCTGGCGCGCGAGGCAACCAGCGCCGGTGCCGCCGGCGTGTTGATGCTGCCACCGTTCTATTACAAGAACCCGAGTGACGATGGGCTCTACAATTTCTACGCGGCGGCGATCGAGCGCGTCGGCAATCCACGTTTGCGCGTTTATCTCTATCACTTCCCGCAGCATTCGGCGGTGCAGATCACGGCGGCGCTGATACGCCGCCTACGGCAGGCATTCGGCGACACAATCGCCGGCCTGAAGGACAGCGGCGGCGACTGGAATTATTCCGCCGCGCTGCTCGAGGAATTTCCTGGCTTCGGCGTGTTCTCCGGCAGCGAACAGCATTTGCTGAGCAATCTGCGCGCCGGAGGCATCGGCACGATCTCGGCGGCGGTCAACGTCACCGCGCCGCTGGCGCAGCCGGTCTATCGCCATTGGCAGACGCCTGAAGCGGACCAACTGCAGGCGGCGCTCACCGCGGTGCGCGTGCTATTCCAGGATTATTCTCTGGTCCCCGGCCTCAAAGAGACGATGGCGCTGATTACCGGCAATCCGGCGTGGCGCAACATGTTGCCGCCTAATGTGCCGCTCGGGCCGGCGGAATCTGCTGCGCTCAAGGCTAAGCTCGCCGAACTATCGGCGATGCAACCGATAATCGCGGCCGCACGCGCGGCCTGATTCGAAATCGCTATTGTAGCCGCGCCTTCTTCAGAAGCGCGGAACGATCTGCCGAGCGCGGCGTCACCGTCAGCGTCCGGCCGTCCCGCTGCAGCGTCAGCGGCACTTCAACGCCGGCGCGGCCGAGCGACCATAGGCGGCGGTAAAGCGCCGCCAGCGTACCGACCTCCTGGCCGGCGATCGACACGAGGATGTCGCCGACACGCATGCCCGCTTGGCGTGCCGGCCCGTCGTTGCTGAGGCCAGCCACGACGACGCGGTCCTCGATCTCGGTCGCGTATAAACCGAGCCACGGCCGCGGCGGCTTGTTGGGCCGGCCGAGCGTCAGCAGATCGTCGTAGATCGGCTTCAGCAGGTCGATCGGCACGTTCATGTTGAGATGTTCGGTGCGGCCGTGTTCGCGCGCCTGCTGCAAATGCAGCGAACCGATACCAATGAGCCGGCCCGCGGTGTCGATTACCGCGGTGCCGCCCCAATTGGGGTGCGCCGGCAAGGTGAACAGCGCTTCGTCGAGCAGATACTCCCAATAGCCGGCAAATTCCTGCTTGGCGGCGATGCGTGCGGCCAGCGAACGGGAGCGGCCGCCGGCCCCGCCGACCACAACGTCATCGTCGACGTGGGTTTTTGCCGACTGGCCGATCGGCAATGCCGGCAGGCTGAGCCGGCCGAGTGCCTGTACGAGGCCGAAGCCGGTTTCCTGGTCATAGGCGACGACATGACCCGGCAAAGCGCGGCCATCGCCGGTATTGAGCCACAGGCTTTCGGCCTCGGTGATGAGGTAGCCGATGGTCAGAATAATGCCGTCTTCGCGGATGACGACGCCATTGCCGGCGCGCTCGGTGCCGAGAGTCTGCGCCGTGAACGCGTCTTCCGGTACGGTGGCGCGCACGCCCACCACCGACGTCAAAGCGCGCTCCAGATCGTAGCCGTAATCCTTCGGGTTCGGCTGCGCCTGGGGCGGCAATTCCCACTCGGCTTCCGCCATGCTGCCTCGTCCGCGAAACCTCGCCCGCGAGCTTACACTGTCGGCCGGGGCCCGGCGACCCGCTGCCTCATTCCTCGCCCGGCGCGACGTGCCGCAAGCGCTTCAAGCGGCCGTGGACGCGTTTGTCCTCGACCCGCTTGCGCACAGCGGCGAGCGTCGGGCCGACCGGCAGCCGTGGCTTGGCCTTGAACGCGGCGCGCCGCAGCAGCTCGCACAGCCGCGCGCGGGCATCGGCGCGGTTGCGCTCCTGCGAGCGGAAGCGCTGCGCGGTGATGACCAGCACGCCGTCGCGACGGAACCGCTTGCCGGCAATGGTCTTGAGGCGGCGACTCATATGCTCGTCGATGCCGGCGGCGCGGTTGAGATCGTAATGCAGCTTGACCGCGGTGGACTGCTTTTGCACGGCCTGGCCGCCGGGGCCGGAGGCGAGGATGAAATCCTCGTCAACCGCACTTTCGTCGATGACGATTGGAATCTGGCGGATGCGCTGCGACGCCTTCATGGCGACTCCTTAGTCTCGGACCCGGCCGGAAATCCCGGCGGCGGCACCGGCAGCGCGCTATTAGGCAACTCCGCGCTGCTCCAGCCGCCGCCCAGATTCTCAACCAACAGCACGCTGGCGTTCAAGCGGCTTTGCAGGACAGTGAGCGCGGTCTCGCGATCGGCAAGTGCCGTCGCCTCGGCGGTGACCACGCTCGTATAGTCGACGGTGCCAGCCAGGTACTGATTCAGGATCAGGCGCTCGGCCTCGCTCGAGGCTCCAACTGCGGCGTCCTGCACCGCCGCCTGATTCTGCAGCACCTTGAGTGCCGCAAGGTTGTCCTCGACTCCCTGGAACGCGGTGAGCACGGTCTGGCGGTAATTCGCCACCGATTCGTCGTAGGCGGCGTGCGCCGCTTCAACCTGAGCGGTGGTGAGGCCGCCGTTGAAGACGTTGGCCGCGATCTGTGGGCCGAACGACCAAGTGACGCTCGATGCACGTAGCAATGTGTCGAGCATGCTGCTCGAAAAGCCGTAGCTGCCAGTGAGCGTCAGCGACGGGAAGTACCCCGCAATGGCGACGCCGATCTGGGCATTTGCGGCGGCCATTTGACGCTCGGCCTGGGCCACTGTCGGATTGCGTTCGAGCAACGTCGATGGCACGCCGGCGGGCATCACCGGCACTTGCATCGTCAGTCGCGTTGGCGTCGGCGCCAGAGCGAACGACGCCGGCGGCTCGCCGATCAGTACAGCGATGGCGTGTTCGAGCTGCGCTCGTGCAACGCCGAGCGCCACCATCTGCGAGCGTGTGTTCTCGAGCGTCGCCTGCGCCTGTGCCATGTCGGACTTGGCGACATTGCCCGCATCGTATTTGTTGCGCGTGATGCGCAGCTGCCGCGTGTAGGCCGCCACCGTGTCTTCGAGCAGTTTGTGCTGGGCGTCATTGACACGCAGCTGGAAGTAATCCTGCGCCAGCGTCGCCTGCGCCGACAGGCGGGCGGCGGCGAGCTGCGCAGCGTCGGCCTGGGCGGTAGCGGTGGCGCTCTCGACGGTGCGACGGACTTGGCCCCAGATGTCGATCACCCAGCTGGCATCCACCGGCAGGCTGAAACTGTTGCGGATTCTGCCGCTGCCGAACGATCCAGCCGCCGGCTTCGACCGGGTCATCGCCGGATCGATCCCGATCGATGGAAAAAAGCCGGCGCGGTTTTCGGCGACGACCGCAACTGCCTGGCGATAAGCGGCTTCGACCGCTTTGAGATTCTGGTTTGAGACGTCGACTTGGTTTTCGAGGTGATCGAGCGTCGGATCGTCGTAGATCGACCACCACGGCTGGCCGGATGCCGCCGCTTTCGGCGTCGCCGGTTTCCAGTCCGCGGATTCCTTGTAGGCGGCGGGCGCCGGAGCGGGCGGCCGCTGATAGTCGGGTCCGACCGAACAGGCAGCGAGCGCCAATGCGAAACCGAGAACAAGGTTGCGGCGCATGGTCATTCTCCGGCCATCGGCGCGGCGCCGGACAGATGGGCGGCGCGACGGCCCCATTGCCGCAAGCCCCACAGGCGGAAACGATCGAGATAGAGATAGATCACCGGCGTCGTATAGAGCGTCAGCAACTGGCTGATCATCAGGCCGCCGACGATGGCGAGGCCGAGCGGACGGCGCAGCTCGCCACCCTCGCCTGCGCCTATGGCCAGCGGCACCGCGCCGAGCATTGCCGCCATCGTGGTCATCATGATCGGCCTGAAGCGCATCAGACACGCCTGAAAGATGGCGTCACGCGACGACAGGCCGAGGTTGCGTTCGGCATCGAGCGCGAAGTCGATCATCATGATGGCGTTCTTCTTGACGATGCCGATCAGCAGGATGACGCCGATCAAGGCGATGATGCTGAATTCGGTGTGGAACAGCATCAGCGCGAGCACAGCGCCGACACCAGCCGAAGGCAGAGTCGACAGGATCGTGATCGGGTGGACGTAGCTCTCGTAGAGCATGCCGAGCACGATATAGACCGCGATCAACGCGGCGAGAATCAGGAACGGCTCGGCGGCCAGTGACTGCTGGAAGACCTGGGCGGTGCCCTGGAAGCTGCCGATGACGTTAGACGGCACGCCGAGCTCGAGCATGGTACGGTTGACCACCGTCGCCGCCTGTCCCAGGGCGACGCCCGGCGCCAGATTGAAAGAGATGGTCGACGCGACCGACAGCCCCTGGTGGTTGACGGCGAGCGGCGTGGTTCCCGGACGGAAACTGGCGAACGTCGCCAGCGGTACCATCGTCTCCTTGTTGGTGCTGACGGCGGCGCCGGTCGAGACCGCGCCTTTGCCGATGGCGGTGATCGAATTGACTGCAAGGTTGCGCGCAGCGTCGGCAGCGACCGCCGACGCGGTGCTCGTTTGACCCCTGAGGACGACAGTACCGGCAACGGCATTGGTCGCTTGCGTGCCGCCCACCGCGCCGCCGGCGGTGCTGACGTACAGATCCTTGAGTGTCTCCGGGCTCTGCCAGAACTGCGGCGCAACCTCCATGATGACGTGGTACTGGTTCAGTGGATTGTAGATGGTCGACGCTTGGCGCTGGCCGAAGGCATCGTAGAGCGTATTGTCGATGGCGCTGACGCTGAGGCCGAGGCGCGCGGCAGTCGCGCGGTCTATGACCAGATCGGTTTCCAGGCCTTTATCCTGCTGGTCGGAATTGACGTCGGTGAGTTGCGGCACCTTTTGCAGTGCGGCGACGATCTTCGGCACCCACTCGTTGAGTGTCTGCAGATCGTCGCTGCGCAGCGTATACTGGTAGAGCGCGTTCGTTGCGCGGCCGCCGACACGGATGTCCTGCACCGGCTGCAGGAAGAGCGTGGCGCCGGGCACCACCGACAGCTCGCGCCGTAGCCGGCCAATCACCTGGTCGATGCCGGGCCGCTGACTCAACGGCTTGAGTGAGGCGAACAGGAAGCCGGAGTTTGTCTCGCCGCCGCCGGTGAAAGCGACGACATTATCGATCGCCTTGTCCTTGCGCATGATCGAAACGAATTGCGTCAGTTTGTTCTGCATCAACTGGAAAGAAATGCTCTGGTCGGCCTGTATACCGCCGATCAGGCGGCCGGTGTCCTGTTCGGGAAAAAATCCCTTGGGCACGATGATGAACAGCAGAACGTTGAGACACAGGGTCGCCGCGAGAATGGCGAGCACCAGACGTGAATGGTGCAGCGACCAGGTCAGCGACCGGCGGTAGCCTTCCTTGATCCGGTCGAAGCCGCGCTCGCTCCAGCGCAGCAGGCGATGCGGCGGCGGATCTTCGGCGCGCGGCCGGCGGAGCAACCGGGCGCACATCATCGGCGTCGTCGTCAGCGACAGGACCAGCGAGACCATGATGGCGATCGACAGCGTCATGGCGAATTCGCGGAACAAGCGGCCGATGAGTCCACCCATCAGCAGGATCGGCGTGAACACGGCGATGAGCGACAGGCTCATCGAAATCACGGTGAAGCCGACCTCGCGCGCCCCCTGTAACGCCGCTTGCAGCCGCGGCATACCGGCTTCGAGATGTCGTGTCGTGTTCTCGAGCACAACGATGGCGTCGTCGACGACGAAGCCAGTCGCAACGGTAAGCGCCATCAGCGACAGGTTGTCGAGGCTGTAGCCGAGCAGATACATCACGCCGAAGGTGCCGATCAGCGACACCGGTACCGCGACTGACGGGATCATGGTGGCGCGGCCATTGCGCAAAAACAGATAGACGACCGCGATCACCAGCAACGTCGAGATCACCAGCGTTCGCTCAACCTCGGCGAGTGACGACCGGATAGTGGTTGAGCGGTCGACGGGAATACTGATGTCGATGGCAGCCGGGATTTCGGCCTGCAGCACCGGCAGCTCGGCCTTGACGCCGTCGACTGTGCTGATGATGTTTCCGCCGGGCTGGCGATAGATGATCACCAGCACTGCCGGTTTGCCGTTGGCGAGGCCGGCGTTGCGCAAATTCTCAACCGAATCGACGACGTCGGCGACTTCGGACAGCGTCACGGCGGCGCCGTTGCGATAAGCGACGACCAGACCCTTGTACTCCGCCGCATCGCGTGCCTGATCGTTGTCGTAGATCTGATAGCGCTTGCCGTTGTCCTCAATCGCACCTTTGGGCGCATGCGCATTCGCCGCCGCAAGTGCGGCGCGCACGTCCTCGAGGCCGATGCCGTAATGCGCCAGCGCCAGCGGATTGAGCTCGGCCCGCACCGCCGGCAGTGCCGAGCCGCTGACGTCAACCTCGCCGACGCCGGGCAGCTGCGATAGCTTTTGCGCCAGCACGGTACTGGCGGCGTCGTACATCTGGCCGCGGCCGAGCGCGTCCGACGTCAGCGCCAACACCATGATCGGCGCGTCGGCTGGATTGACCTTCCGATAGGTCGGGTTCGAGCGCAGACTGGTCGGCAAATCGGCCCGGGCCGCGTTGATTGCCGCCTGGACATCGCGCGCGGCACCGTCGATATCGCGGTCGAGGCCGAATTGCAGGGTGATGCGCGTGCCGCCGACGGTGCTGGCCGAGGTCATTTCGGTGACGTCGGCGATCTGGCTCAAATGGCGTTCGAGCGGCGTTGCCACCGCGGTTGCAACCACCTCGGGACTAGCGCCCGGCAGAGTCGCATGCACCGAAATGGTCGGGAAATCGACCTGCGGCAACGGCGCTACCGGCAAGCGGAAAAACGCCACGGCGCCGGCCAGGGCGATACCGAGCGTCAGCAGCGTGGTCGCCACAGGCCGGCGGATGAAGATCGCCGAGAGGTTCATTCGGCCGGCGTCTCCCCCGGTCGGTCGCCAGCTTCATGATTGAACAAACCGGCGGTGCGTTGGCGAAAGCGGATCGCCATGCGATCGAAGGCGAGATAGATCACCGGCGTCGTAAACAGCGTCAGCACTTGGCTGACGATCAGGCCCCCGACGATGGTGAGGCCGAGTGGATGGCGCAGCTCGGAGCCAACGCCGGTACCGACGGTCAGCGGCAATGCGCCGAGGATCGCCGCCATCGTGGTCATCATGATTGGCCGGAAGCGCAGCAGAGACGCCTGGAAGATCGCGTCGCGCGGCGATTTGCCCTCATTGCGTTCGGCATCGAGCGCGAAGTCAATCATCATGATCGCGTTCTTCTTGACGATGCCGATCAGCAGGATAATGCCGATGATGGCGATAACGGTGAGGTCGTCGCCCACAAGCATCAGCGCCAGCAGCGCGCCGATGCCGGCCGAGGGCAGGGTCGAAAGAATCGTGACCGGGTGGATGTAGCTCTCATAGAGCACGCCCAGCACGATGTAGACCGTGACCACTGCGGCGAGGATCAGAAACAGCTCGTTGGTGAGCGACGACTGGAAAGCCAGCGTCGCGCCTTGGAAGACGGTGATCACGCCGCGTGGCATGCCGATCTCGGTCTCGGCTGCCTTGATCGCGTCGACCGCTGCGCCGAGCGATGCGCCCGGGACCAGGTTGAACGAGATGGTGTTTGACGGGAACTGGCCGAGGTGATCGATCTGCAGCGGCGCGGGCCGCGTCACGACCTTGGCGATCGCCGACAACGGCACCTGGCCACCATTGGCCGACGGCAAGTAGATCGAGTCCAAAGCACCGAGCGACGACTGGTAGCTTTTGTCGGATTCCAGAATGACGCGATACTGGTTCGACTGCGTGAAGATCGTCGAAACGATGCGCTGCCCGAAGGAATCGTAGAGCGCATTGTCGATGGTCGCCGGCGTCAGGCCGAAACGCGAGGCGGTGGCACGGTCGATTTCGATATAAACCGAAAGGCCGTCGTTCGCCTGGTCGCTGACGACGTCGGCAAAACCTTCAGTGTGATTGAGCTTGTCGACGAGCTTCGGCACCCACACCGCCAGCTCGTCGGGATTGGCGTCCTCAAGCACGAACTGATACTGCGTCCGGCTTACCATCGTATCGATGGTCAGGTCCTGCACTGGCTGCAGATAGAGCGTCGTGCCGGGGATATTCGCGGTCTCCTGCCCGAGGCGGCGGATGACGGTCTCGACGTCGCTGCGCTGATTCTTCGGCTTGAGGTTGATGAGCAGCCGGCCGCTGTTGAGCGTCGTGTTGGTGCCGTCTATGCCGATATAGGACGAGACGCTGGCGACGGCCGGATCCTTGAGCACGGCTTCGGCCAAGGCTTGTTGTCGCTCGGCCATCGCGGCGTAGGACACGCTCGGCGGACCTTGCGAGATGCCCTGGATCAGGCCGGTGTCCTGCACCGGAAAGAAGCCTTTGGGAACAGCAACATAGAGTAACGCCGTGACCACCAGCGTCGCGATCGCGACCAGCAAGGTCGCCGTCTGGTGATCGAGCACCCAGGACAAGGCGCGCGAATAAGCATGGATGAGCGCGTCGAACCTTTCCCGGTTCCAGCGCTGGAAGCGAGTCTCCGGAACTTCGCCGGGCCGACGCAGCAGCTTGGCGCAGGCCATCGGCACCAGCGTCAGCGACACGACTGCCGAGATCAGGATGGTGACCGCAAGGGTCAGTGCGAACTCACGGAATAGCCGGCCGACGACGTCGCCCATGAACAGCAGCGGAATCAGAACGGCAATGAGCGAAATAGTCAGCGACATGATGGTGAAGCCGACCTGTTCAGACCCGCGCAACGCCGCACGCAGTGGCGTCTCGCCCGCTTCGAGATAGCGCGAAATATTCTCAATCATCACGATCGCGTCGTCGACGACGAAGCCCGACGCGATGGTCAAAGCCATTAGCGAAAGGTTGTTCAGGCTGAAGCCCAAGAGATACATCGCACCGAAGGTGCCGACGAGCGACAACGGTACCGACAGGCTCGGGATAATGGTGGCACGGGTGGAGCGCAGGAACACGAAGATCACCAACACAACGAGGATCACCGCCAGAGTCAGCTCGAATTCAACGTCGGCGACCGAAGCGCGGATGGTGACGGTGCGGTCGGTGAGCACGGCGACATCAACCGACTGCGGCAGGGATGCCTGAAGCTGGGGCAGCAGCTTCTTAATGCCATCGACCACGGAAATGACGTTGGCGCCTGGCTGGCGCTGGACGTTGATGATCACCGCAGGCGTCGTGTTCATCCAGGCGCCGAGCTTGTCGTTCTCGGCTCCGGACACGACGTGCGCGACGTCGCCCAGGTGCACCGGCGCGCCGTTTTTGTAGGCGATCACCAGGCCGAGATAGGCGTTGGGATCCTGGATTTGGTCGTTGGCGTTGATGGTGTAGGCGCGCGACGGGCCGTCGAAATTGCCCTTCGGCGTGTTGACATTGGCGTTGGCAATGGTGGTGCGCAAATCGTCGATATTGAGGCCGTAGGCGGCAAGCGCGCGCAGATCTGCCTGGACCCGTACCGCCGGCCGTTCGCCGCCGGCGATGCTGACTAGGCCAACGCCGGGCAGCTGTGAGATTTTCTGCGCCAGCCGCGTATCGGCGAGATCCTCGACTTGCGGCAGCGGCATGGTCGACGAAGTCACCGCGAGTGTCAGCACCGGCGCATCGGCGGGATTGACCTTGGCGTAGATCGGCGGTGCCGGCAGGTCGGACGGCAGCAGGTTGCCGGCGGCGTTGATCGCTGCCTGCACTTCCTGTTCGGCAATGTCGAGACTGATGTTGAGGCCGAACTGCAGCGTGATAACTGACGCGCCGTTAGAACTGGTCGACGACATCTGCACAAGGTTCGGCATCTGGCCAAACTGGACTTCGAGCGGCGCCGTCACCGATGAAGTCATCACGTCGGGCGAGGCGCCGGGATAGAACGTCGTCACCTCGATAGTCGGATAGTCGACCTCTGGCAGCGCCGACAGCGGCAGGAAGCGGAAGGCGACGATGCCCACCAGCATGATCGCCGCCATGAATAGCGAGGTGGCGACCGGCCGCAGGATGAACGGGCGTGACGGGCTGAGCGCCATGTCACCCAGCCGCTGTGATCATGGGCGCGCCGGCGCGCCTGAAGCCGCAGGCATAGACGCGGCGGTCGACGGCGAGCGCAAAGTGACTTTAGCGCCGTTCTTGAGCTTGTCGGCTCCGTCAACCACAACTGAATCGCCCACCTGCAGCCCCTTGAGGATCGCAACGGTTTCGCCCGCCGCCGGCCCCAAAGTTACCGGCCGCACCGACACCGTATCGTCGGTGCCGACGACGTAGACGAACGTGCCGGGCGCGCCGCGCTGGATCGCCGCGCTCGGGATCACGATGACGTTCTTCAGCGTGTCGACGGTGATGCGGACGTTGACGAACTGATTAGGGAACAAATTCTCGTCCGCATTGGCGAACGAAGCGCGCAGCTGGAATGTACCGGTGCTGGTATTGATCGTGTTGTCGACGCTGGCGAGCGTGCCGTCGGCGAGCTTGGTGTTGCCGGTGCTGTCAAAGGCGGCGACCGGCAGCTTGACGCTGCCGCGGCTGCCCTTGAGCACGGCTTCGAGATCGTCCTGGGGCAGCGAGAACAGTACGGAGATCGGCTGCATCTGATTCAGGAGAACAAGACCGTTGGTGTCGGACGGCGTCACGTAATTTCCCGGATCGACTTGGCGCAAGCCGACGCGTCCGGCAACCGGCGCGACGATGTGGCAATAGGACAGATTGACCTTCGCGGTTTCAACCGCCGCCTGATCGAGCTTCACCGTACCTTCGAGCTGATGAACAGTCGCCGCCTGATCGTCGTAGGTCTGCTTGGCGATCGAATCCTGCTTGATCAAAACGCGGTAGCGCGCAAGGTCGACACGCGCGCCAGCGAGCTGTGCCTGATCGCGATCGAGTTGACCTTCTGCCTGGTCGAGCGCCGCCTGAAACGGACGCGGATCAATTTGGGCGAGGGAATCACCAATCTTGACCTCTTGCCCCTCGGTAAAGCCGACAGCGACGAGCTGGCCACTCACCTGCGTGCGCACCGTCACGGAGGCCAACGGCGTCACGGTTCCGAGCGCGGTATAGACAACCGGCATTTCGCCCGCCGCCGCGGCCGACGCCACAACCGGCAACGGAAGTACCGCGTGCGGCACATTGCGCGGCCGCAACGCGATCCACAGACCGACGACGATCAAGGCGGCGAGCGCGACGCCACCCCAAAACAGAGGCGGCCGTCCACGGAAATGCCGTTCAAACATCGGCGCAGCTCGGGGTCGAGTCGAATACGATCCGCGCGCCGCCCGTGTGCATCGTGTCCATCATGCCGGGATCCTTGAGATCGAGATGTCGAACCGACGCCCACGCGGCCCCTTCTCGCGTGCAACATCAGGGTATAAAACCGCAGCAGGTTTGGGAAAGCTTTCGACCATGTATCGATCCCGTCCCAGATTGCGCCCATGGGTGAAGCGGCGAAATCCAGCCGGGAACCGCTCGCCAGATTATAGGCGTGCACACCGGCACCAATCCCCTGGAACAGCAGGGAAACAGCCGATTCTTGTGGCGCTCAGCCGGCTCGTCTATGCGCCCGGATGAAGCGCTGGCGCGGTGGAACGCGCGCTTCCAGGGCGAGGACTATCTGTTCGGCACGGCACCTAACCGTTTCCTTGTGGCGCAGGCCCGGTATCTTCATCCAGGTCAGTGCGCACTCGCCATTGCCGACGGCGAAGGCCGCAACGGCGTGTACCTCGGCAAGCAGGGGCTCAATGTGCTGTCGGTCGATTTCTCGCCGGTTGCACTTGCCAAGGCGCGCCAACTGGCCGCGCGCGAAGGTGTCAAAATCGAAACTGAGTGCGCCAATCTCGCGCAGTGGGTTTGGGGGCACGAGCGCTTCGACGTGATCGCGGGAATCTTCATCCAGTTCGCCAACGTCACATTGCGGGCACGTCTGTTCCAAGGTGTGCGCGAGGCGCTCAAGCCGGGCGGCTTGATCTTAATCCAGGGCTATCGGCCGGAGCAGATCGGCTACGGCACGGGCGGACCGAAGGAGCTCGATCATCTCTATACGGCGGCGATGCTGCGCGCGGCGTTCTCCGGTTTCGAGGTCCTTCACCTTGCCGAGCACGACGACGTGATCCACGAAGGCACTGGACACGACGGCATGTCGGCGCTCGTCGATCTGGTGGCGCGCAAGCCGAATATCCGGAGTCCGTAAGACAGACTGCGGCGCCGGCACCGCATTCGCGCCAGCGCCGCTCCGGTTGAATGATTGCGTCTAGAGCGAGCCCTTTAGCTTGGCGCCGGCCTTGAAGCGCACACCTTTGCTGGCCTTGATCTTGATTTCTTCGCCGGTGCGCGGATTGCGGCCCATGCGGGCAGCGCGGTGACTCACGGCAAACGTGCCGAAGCCGGGGAGGCTGAATTTCTGGCCTTTCTTGAGTTCCTTTGCGATCGTATCGGTAATTGTGTCGACGGCGTCGCCGGCGTCAGACGTGCGCATGCCGTTTTTCTTCAGTGCGTCGACGAGAACTTGTTTGCTCATTGCGTGATCTCCTTCCCTTCGCTGCGCCGCGCTTCCACATCGCACGCGGCCGTGTTGGCGAAATCCATTCGCGTTGTAGTCAAGCCCCTGATGCATCCCGCGGCAGGACGTCGCCTCAGACTTGCACCGGGATGCAACGGCAATCAAGGATTTCGCGGCGCGTTGAGTCCGTCGCGCGTCACGGCAATCCGCGTATTGTCAAGACCGTCGTAATCGCTGACACGAATGAGCGTGCGTGACGTTCGCGCCACATCCTCGGTGACAGGGATGCGGACAACGACAGTGGCGACGTTTGTGACACCGCACGCGACAGATGCGGATCGAGACCAGTTCGGGCGCGATAGAGGTCCGGCTAATGCGGTTGTCATCCGTATGTCGGTCGGGGCTGATGTTGTGCCGCATGAGCCCGCATATATCCTTCTTGCGTTCGGGGATATGGGCTGTTCAACTATTGGCATACCAAGAGCGGGATGAACCTGCCGGGTATGAGCAAAGGCGAACCACACACAAGGGGAAGAACATGGCCAGAAGTGCGCCCAATCGTTGGGGACAGTTG
>DASQHO010000037.1:0-5029 GCA_035632055.1 Allostellaceae bacterium | reverse complement strand
CGCCTTTGAACCACGTGAAGAGTCGTGTGCCGATGGTCATTGTCGTCCCGAATCATGCGCGCATTTGCCGGCAAGACCGGCAGAAACGGGCGCGACTATGGCACCGTGCCGCTTGCGCGTCCAGGCCGCGGGGTTAAGTCCACGAAGCGCGTCTGTTGCATTGTCTTCGGTGCTCGATCGTGCGCGCGCGGCCCATTGCAAACGCAGGCCTATGCGTCGACGCAGATGCAATTCATACGGCAAGCGTCTGAAGATGGAACGATCGCGATCGACTTGTGGCGTCGGTCGCGCGCCGAAAAGGACCGTTCACGGCAACGCCCACGTCGCTCATCCTGCGTCCGAATAATTACGCTTAAGCCACTAATCGGAAGGTCGTTTCGCGTCTCCTCCGACAGCAGCTGCATGATCGAAATTTTCGGCTGTGGATAAGCCATTGCTCCTACTAGATTTTGCGGCATACGTACGCGAGGCACAAAATGTAGTTGAAGGTGCCCGACCGTTCTGTCAACATTTTGATTCTGCGTTTGCAGTTACACAACATGTTGTGTCGCTCGACGCGGGGGAAATGTCACGTTGGCGTCGGGGGGATTTAGAATATGCGTATCGACCGTCGATTCACCGCGGCCGGCCAAGACCCTTATCAAGGGATTACCTTCAGGTCAGCCACCAGTGAAATCCGCAACCCCGATGGGTCGCGGGTTTTTTATTTGCCCGACATCGAGGTGCCAGCGGATTGGAGCCAGGTCGCTTGCGATATTCTGGCGCAAAAGTATTTCCGCAAGGCTGGCGTGCCGACCCGGCTGAAGGCGGTCGAAGAACCGGATGTCCCGTCGTGGCTGTGGCGCATGACAATCGACACCAACGCGCTAGAGAAACTACCCGCGACCGAGCGTAGCAAAGGCGAGCGCAGCGCCAAGCAAGTGTTCCACCGCTTGGCGGGCACCTGGACTTACTGGGGTTGGAAGGGCGGCTATTTCGACAGTGAGACCGACGCCCGCGCCTATTACGACGAGATGTCCGTAATGCTGTGCCGCCAGATGGCGGCACCCAATTCGCCACAATGGTTCAATACCGGCCTGCATTGGGCCTATGGCATCGATGGGCCGGCACAAGGCCATTACTACGTCGACTACAAGACCGGTGAGCTGACCACATCGAAAAGCGCTTACGAACACCCGCAGCCGCACGCCTGTTTCATCCAGTCCGTCGCCGACGATCTCGTTAACGAAGGCGGGATCATGGATCTGTGGGTACGCGAGGCGCGGCTGTTCAAGTACGGCTCGGGCACCGGCTCAAATTTCTCCAGGCTTCGGGGTGATGGCGAAAAACTCTCGGGCGGCGGCCGTTCGTCGGGCCTGATGAGCTTCCTCAAAATCGGCGACCGCGCCGCTGGCGCGATCAAATCCGGCGGCACCACGCGCCGGGCCGCAAAGATGGTGACGGTCGATATCGATCATCCCGATATTGAGGCGTACATCAATTGGAAGGTGATCGAAGAGCAGAAGGTCGCGGCCTTGGTCGCCGGCTCCAAGCTGACGCAGAAACATCTGAATTTGATCATGGCGGCGTGCCACGGACCCGCCGCACAGGCGCTTGGCGAAGCGCGTTTTGATCCGACCCGCAACCTGACATTGCGGCGTGAAATCAAGGCCGCGCGGAAGGCGATGATTCCGGAGAACTACGTCCAGCGCGTCATTCAGTTCGCCCGACAGGGTTTCGAATCGATCGATTTCCGCACTTACGATACCGACTGGGACAGCGAGGCCTATCTCACCGTCGCCGGCCAAAACTCGAACAATTCGGTGCGCGTAACCAATGACTTCCTCGATCGCGTGCTGAAGGGCGGCAAGTGGGAATTGATCCGCCGCACCGACGGCAAGCTGCATAAGTCGGTCGACGCGCGCGAGTTGTGGGACAAGATTGCCTACGCCGCCTGGGCGAGTGCCGATCCGGGCCTGCAATACGACACCACGATCAACGAGTGGCACACCTGCCCTGAGTCCGGACGCATCAACGCGTCCAATCCCTGTTCGGAGTACATGTTCCTCGACGACACGGCGTGTAACCTGGCATCGCTCAACCTAATGGCGTTCCGCCGCGAAGGTGGCGCATTCGATACGCCGGCCTTCGAACATGCGGTGCGGTTGTGGACGGTGGCGCTCGAGATTTCGGTGCTGATGGCGCAGTTCCCGTCGCGCGAAATCGCCAAACTCAGCTATGAGTTCCGCACCCTCGGCCTTGGTTACGCCAACATCGGCGGCCTGCTGATGGCATCCGGCCTATCGTACGACAGCGATGAAGGCCGCGCCCTTTGCGCCGCGATCAGCGCGGTGATGACTGGCGTCGCCTATGCGACGTCGGCGGAGATGGCCGGCGAGCTCGGCACCTTCCCCGGCTACGCGAAGAATCGTCAGGCGATGCTGCGAGTCGTCCGCAATCACCGCCGCGCCGCCTACGGCGAGCGCGACGGTTACGAAGACCTGTCAGTCCCGCCGGTACCGCTCGACGCAGTCAATTGCCAGGACCGCAATCTCGTCCAGGCGGCGCGCCAAGCTTGGGACCATGCACTCCAGCTCGGCGAATTGCACGGCTACCGCAACGCCCAGGCGACGGTTATCGCACCGACCGGCACAATTGGCCTGGTGATGGATTGCGATACCACCGGCATCGAGCCTGACTTCGCACTGGTGAAATTCAAGAAATTGGCCGGTGGCGGCTACTTCCGTATCATCAATCGCGTTGTGCCCGAAGCACTCGCCAAACTCGGTTATACCGCGCCCGAGATCGAAGCGATCACGCGCTACGCCGTCGGTTACGGCACGCTCAAGGACGCGCCGGCACTCAATCACGGCGCGCTCAAGGCCAAAGGCTTCACCGAGAGCGCCGTCGAAGCGCTGGAAAGTCAGCTGGCAACGGCGTTCGACATCAAGTTCGCCTTCAACAAGTGGACTTTGGGCGAGGAGTTCTGCCGCGCGGCCTTCGGCTTCACCGATGCGCAGCTCAATGACGTAACGTTCGACATTCTGGCAGCATTGGGATTCAGCAAGGCCGAGATCGAGCAGGCCAATACCTACTGCTGTGGCGCCATGACGCTCGAAGGCGCACCGCACCTGAAGCCCGAGCACCTGCCAGTGTTCGATTGCGCTAATCCGTGCGGCCGCATCGGCAAGCGCTCGCTGCCGGTCGAAAGCCACATCCGCATGATGGCGGCAGCGCAGCCGTTCATCTCGGGCGCGATCTCGAAGACAATCAACATGCCGAACTTGGCCACGGTCGAACAGTGCAAGGACGCCTACATGCTGTCCTGGAAACTCGGCCTCAAGGCCAATGCGCTGTACCGCGACGGTTCGAAGCTGTCGCAGCCGCTGCAATCGGCACTCATTGATGACGACGCGGACGACGACGCGGTCGCCGAACTGATCGAAAAGACGCCGGCTGAGCGTGTGCCAGTCGTCGCCGAGCGCATCGTCGAACGCGTCATCGAGCGCGTCGCGCAGAAGAGCGAACGCCGCCGCCTGCCGCAGCGGCGCAAGGGATACACCCAGAAGGCCATCGTCGGTGGCCACAAAGTCTACCTGCGCACCGGCGAATACGAGGATGGCAAGCTGGCTGAAGTTTTCATCGACATGCACAAGGAAGGCTCCGCCTTTCGCTCGCTGATGAACAATTTTGCAATCGCGCTTTCGATCGGCCTGCAATATGGCGTGCCGCTCGAAGAATTCGTCGAGGCATTCACCTTCACCCGCTTCGAGCCCGCCGGCATTGTCGAAGGCAACGACACCATCAAGATGGCGACGTCGCTGATCGATTACATCTTCCGCGAGTTGGCGATCTCGTATCTCGGCCGCAGCGACTTGGCGCATGTCCAGCCGGCCGACGTCCTGCCGGACACTGTCGGTAAAGGTGCGGCGGAATCGAACCTGCCGGGCGACGGCGGCAAATCGGACGTCGCGGCGGTGGTGCAAAAGGTCGCGTCGACTGGCTTCATCCGCAAGAAGCTGACCGTGGTGCACGGCGGCCAGGCGGTGCAGGCCGCGGCGGCACAGCCTGCGGTGGTAGCGCGCAGCGGCGCAGGCAATGTTGCGGTTGGACACGACGTTGCAGTGGAAATCGAAACGGTCAAGACGGTGGATGTCCGCCTCGAGCAGATTAAGGCGGCACGAATGAAAGGTTACGAGGGTGACAGTTGCGGCGAGTGCGGCAACTTCACCTTGGTCCGCAACGGGACCTGCCTCAAATGCGAGACCTGCGGCAGCACCAGCGGCTGTAGTTGATCGCAACGCGGTTCTCCGGCTACAGCCTCCCGGCCGGCACCGTGACTGAGGCAGAAATTGGGGGGCGCGGTTCGCGCCGCGCCCCCTTCTTTTTCGAGACACTCCGATGCTCGTCAGCCGCCGCGACCTGCGCATCGAATGGGCGCAATGCGACCCGGCCGGGATCGTCTTCTATCCGCATTATCTGATCATCTTCGACACCAGCACTGGTCAGTTGTTCGAGCGTACCGGCCTGTCGGCGTCGGCGATCCGTGCCAAATATGGCATCGTCGGCTTTCCGTTGGTCGGATGCGGCGCCAAGTTCCTGCTGCCGTGCCATTTCGACGATGCGGTGACAGTCGAAAGCCAGATCCGCGCGTGGGGCCGCACCAGCTTTACCGTCCAGCATCGGGTCCTGAAGGCGGGTGAGGAGGCAGTCGAAGGCTTCGAGAAGCGCATCTGGGCCGGCCAGCGTGCTGACGGCGGTATCAAGCCGGAACCAGTGCCCGCCGAGGTCAAAGCCAGCCTGTCCGACGCCAGCGGCAAAACCCGCGTCGGCTAGCCAAGGAACCAGCGCTATCCGCGGGGGATGTTCGGCCACGGGCGGCCTATCACCATGTACCCTCGCCTTCCCATTATGGCGAGGGGCCACGCGCAGTTGACTGCCGGCCATCACTCCCCCGATGGCCGGCATTTTTCTGGCCGCTGCTGGGCAAACGGCGTCGTCCGGCCGATAATATGCAAATCCGAAAACGGGAGCGATCATGGCAGGACGT
>DASQHO010000036.1:0-7991 GCA_035632055.1 Allostellaceae bacterium | reverse complement strand
CACGCATTTCAAGACGATGCAGGCGCGCGACCTGTGGGACAAGATCATGCGCGCGACCTATGCCTATGCCGAGCCGGGCGTGATCTTCATCGACCGCATCAACCGGCTCAACAACCTCTATTACGCCGAGACGATCAGCGCCACGAACCCGTGCGGCGAGCAGCCGCTGCCGCCGTATGGCGCGTGCCTGTTGGGCTCGATCAATCTCGCGGCGCTGGTGAAGGAACCTTTCACGGAGAGCGCGCGGCTCGATCTCGACGAACTCAACCGGCTGGTGCCGCTCGCCGTGCGGATGATGGACAATGTCGTCGACGTGTCGCGTTTTCCGCTCGACGCGCAGACGCATGAGGCGCGCGCCAAGCGACGCATCGGCCTCGGCGTCACCGGCCTTGCCGACGCGCTGATCCTGTGCGGCCTGCGCTATGGCTCGGCCAAGGCGGTGGCGACGACCGAGGCGTGGATGCGGGCGATCGAGCGTGCGGCCTATCTCGCCTCAGCCGAACTGGCGCGCGAGAAAGGCGCCTTTCCGCTGTTCGACAAGGAAAAGTATCTCGCCGGCGAGAACATCAAGGGCCTCGACGCCGAGGTGCGCGCGGCGATTGCCGCCAACGGCATCCGCAACGCGCTCCTCACCTCGGTCGCGCCCACCGGCACGATCTCGATCTTCGCCGATAATGTCTCGTCCGGCCTCGAGCCGGTGTTCAGCTTCAAGTACACGCGCAACGTGCTCATGCCCGACGGTTCGCGGCGCGAGGAAGAGGTTTCGGACCACGCCTATCGCCTGTTCCGCCGGCTCAAGGGCGACAGCGCGCCGCTGCCGGATTATTTCGTCGATGCGCAGGCGCTGGCGCCGGCCGATCACGTGGTGATGCAGGCGGCGGTGCAGAAATACGTCGACAGCTCGATCTCGAAGACGATCAACGTGCCGGCGGATTTCCCGTTCGAGCAGTTCAAGGACGTCTATCTCCAGGCCTACGAGCTCGGCTGCAAGGGCTGCACCACCTATCGGCCGAACGAAGTGACGGGCGCGGTGCTCGAAGTGAAGCCGGAGGCCAGGCCGCAACGGCAGGCCGAGCTGCCACTGCCGGCGCCGCAGGCGCGGCCGGCCGACGTCTATGAGGCGGGCGGCATCGTCTATATGACGCAGCCGCTATCGCGGCCCGAGGCGTTGCCGGGTCACACCTATAAGGTGGCGTGGCCGCTTTCCGAGCACGCGCTCTACGTCACCATCAACGACATCGTGCAGGACGGGCGCCTCAGGCCGTTCGAGATCTTCGTCAATTCGAAGAACATGGAGCATTACGCCTGGACCGTGGCGCTGACGCGCATGATCAGCGCGGTGTTCCGCCGCGGCGGCGACGTGTCGTTCGTGGTCGAGGAATTGAAGGCGGTGTTCGATCCGCGCGGCGGCGCCTGGATGGAGGGGCACTATGTGCCGTCGATCCTCGCGGCGCTCGGCAACGTGATCGAGCAGCACATGATCGAGATCGGATTCATCCAGCAAAAGCCGGCGCCCGCGGCGGTCGAGGCCCAGCGCCAGGTGGTGAATTTGCCGGGGCAGGCGGCGGGATTGCGCCAGTGCCCGAAATGCGGCCAGGCGGCGCTCATCCGCATCGAGAATTGCGACCAGTGCACGAGCTGCGATTACTCGAAGTGCGGGTGAGGTGTTACCTGTAGTGGCACTCTTGTCTGCCACTCCCCCGGCCCGAACTGTGCGACGTCGGAGACGAATTAAAGCACGTTCGTGAACGGAATTTGGCCCGCATAAGGCGAGAACACGGTTCCGTCTTACGCCTGCCATATTGCGGGCAAATTTTCACAGCCTGATCACCGCTTTTATGGATTTGTCCTTCGCCGGCGCGGCAGAACGCTGTCACGCTGTCGCGACGATGATCGGGTTCGCCCACATCAGTGGTCGCTAGCTGCGCGTGCCGACCCATCAAAAGGGAGGGTGCCGTGAATGACCAGGACGTCGTGCGACTCAAAAACTGCTCGGTGAATGAATTCGCGTACTGGGGCGTGAAGGATTTCGCTTACATCCGGCGCGTCCTGATTGACGGGCAGCCCGCAATAGCGGTCCACGCCGCGAACGGCACACAGCTCGCGGTCCTGGAGACGCTAGCAGCGGCCCAGGTCGCGGTTCTTCGGAACGACATGGAACCGCTCAGCGTTCACTGACGAACGACACATCACGCTTACAACGCCAGCCGCGTTTCCCACTCAACCGGCTCGAACAGTGCGACGTCGGAGACGAAGCGCTGGCCGCCGGCGTCGGCGAAGATGTAGCAGCGGAAATTGTAGCGCACCTCCATCAGCGTGAAGGTGCCTTCGAAGGTGAAGCTCCGGCCGCCGTCGGCGTCGGCCTGCATCCGCGTGCAGCGGTGCGCGATCGCGGCATCGCCGTCGAACATCGCCGGCAGCCGCCCGGTCAGGCAGCCTTCGCACAGCACGTCCTCGAGACCGACCTGATAACGACCGGCCAAAAGCCGATCCACAGCCGTAAAAGCGTCCATTTCCGCCTCTTTCCAAGGGCCCGCAAGCCTGCCAGAGTATGGTGAACATTTCAAGAACGATTGTCGGGCATGCGCGCACCCATCGGACCCATCGAACGCCTGTCGGAGGCCTGCGCGGCGCACACCATGCTGTGGATCCTGTGCGTCGCGTGCGGCCACGCGGTGCGGCTCGACCCGCGCAAGCTCATGTCGTTCAACGGCGACGTGACGTTGCGCGACTTGCGCGAAAAGATGCGCTGCGATCGCTGCAAGACGCGCGTGCGGCCGGCGATCGTCCTTACCGATCAGGGATGGCGGACAAGATAGCGCAAGACGATGCAGAGGAGTGGCGCGTGAAGGCCGCGTTCACAAATTGCGGCCGCCTTCACTTCAATTCTAGGCACTTAAATTGCCGCGTGTCTCCTGGCCCGACGCCGCGCCGGGCAGGAGCACGCGAGCGCTGAGCAACGCGCGGAAGCGGTCCAGCACGACCGGGCGGCTGAAGAGATAGCCCTGCAGGACATCGCACGAATACGCACGCAGAAACGCCAGTTGATCTGGCGTCTCGACGCCTTCCGCCACGGCGCGCATGCCCATGGCATGGGCCAAAGCCACGATCGCCCTGGCCAGGGCAGTTTGCGAGCCGCCCTTGGTCATTTCCCTCGTGAACGATTGGTCGATCTTGAGCGTTTCGAACGGCAGTTTCGCCAACCGCCCCAAGCTCGAGTGATCCGTGCCGAAATCATCGATCGAAAACCGGATACCCCGCTTAAGAAGCCGTTCGAATATCGGCATCGTGACTTCAAAGTTGCTGATAAATGCGCTTTCGGTGAGTTCAAGCTTCAAGCGATGTGGATTGAGGCCAGTTTCCGCAAGGATGCGCAGGACGGTGGTGCCAATGTCGTGCGCGAGCTGCTCGCCGGAGAGATTGACGGACACGGGTATTTCGGAGAGTCCGTCCCGGGACCATGCTTCCGCATCCCGGCAAGCCTGCTGCAACACGCATTCCCCGATCGGCGCAATCAATCCGGTTTCTTCGGCGATCGGAATGTATTCGCTTGGCGCTACGAGACCGCGTACTGGGTGCTGCCAGCGCACCAGCGCCTCGGCGCCGACGATCTCGAAGCTTTGGCCGTCGACCAGCGGCTGATAGAAGACGATGAACTCTCGTTCGTCAATCGCTCGACGCAAATCCGCTTCGAGGCTCGCCCGCCTGACCGCCTTAACCGTCATGTCCGTGTCGTAATATTGCGGCACCCTGAACGGTTGCTCTTTGGCGCTGTGAAGCGCGGTCATCGCGTAGCGGATGAGCGACTCTGCGTCGCGGCTGTCTTGCGGACCGACGGCGACACCGGTTGCAATCTCGAGAGGAAAATTCCGATCCTCCAGACTAACCTGGCGATCGAAAATTGCGCCGATGGTCTTTAGACGCGTATCGACGCAAGCTTCGCCGCCGCTCTCGATCATGAGCGCAAGGAACTGGCCGCCGCCGATATAGGCGATCGAGTCGCCGATATCATCCGCCTTGAGCAACCGGCGCGCCGCCTCGCACACGGCAGCGTCGCCGGCGGCAATTCCCGCGCCGGCGGTGATGTCGTGAAGCGATACCAACTCAATCGCGAAGACGGCAATGGCGCGTGAATAGCGTTCCGCCACGGCCAGCGCTTGTGCCAGGCGCTCAACGAAAAGTTTCCGGTTGGGCAAACCGGTCAGGGCGTCGTGGTACACGAGGTGATCGCGATGCGCCTCCGCCTCTTTCGTGCGGGTCACATCGAGCGCTATTCCGGACCATTCGACATCGCCGTTCTCGAGCCGTCGTGGCCGCGATATCGTCCGGAGCCACTTTTTAGACCCATCCGGGCGATCGATCTGCACGTCGAGATCGAGCGGCGAGAGTTCTGCGGCCGAGCGCCGGATCGCATCGGCAAACCGTGTCTGCTCGCTGACCAGACCCAGCCGCTCGACGGGCGATCGATCGCGTTCGAGCTCATCCGTGCCGACATCATAGAAATCGAGCGCGCCCGCACTGAAATAGGGATAGGTAACCGTACCATCGGCCTTCAGCACCCGGCGGAAGATCACGCCCGGCAGATTCTCGGAAACGCTTTGCAACTTCTGTTCGCCCTCCGCGCGAGCAATCCGGTCGCGCAGTGCCGCGATTCCGAACGAAAGGTCGTTCGCCAGCTCTACGAGCAACCGGACTTCCTCGCTGTCGAAAGCCGTGGGTTTTGCCGCATAGATCGTCAAGGCGCCCAACACTTCAGAATCATCTTTCAATGGCAGCGAAATGCTCGAAGCAAAGCCGAGTTCGAGGGCCACGCTTCGCCACGGCGCCATGCTCGGGTTGGTTGCGAAGTCCTGGTTGATTTGCGGTTCGCCGGTCTTAATCGCGGTTCCGGTCGGGCCATTGCCCCACGCGTCATCCGCCCAGGTTATCTTTGCCCTTTCCAAATACGCCTTTGCGAGACCCGCCCAAGCAACTGGACGCACGAGCTTTTCTTCGTCGTGCGTGATCATCCCGATAAAGGCTCCGCGGTAGCCGCCGACCTCGACGAGGGTGCGGCACATTTCGTCGAGAAGGTGCTGTTCGCTCTCCGCACCGACAAGAACCTCGTTACCGCGGCTCAAGGTTCGCAGCGTCCGTTTCAGCCGGACAAGCGACCGCTCGGCGCGGCGCCGATCGGAGATGTCGGAAATGGTGGCAATCGACGCCGGTCGGCCTTGATACGTCGACGTGGATAAATTGAGGAGGACATCCAGCGTCTCTCCGCTCTTCGTCACCAATTGCGACGCGAATTGCATCTTTTTGGCGCCACCATCCGACGGCTGACAGAACGCTTCGCGCATCGCGGGCTGCTCTGCCGGCGGCACCATTCCGAGCAGCGAGCGGCCAATTAATTTCGCCGGTGAGTCCTCAAGCATCGCCGCGAAACGCGCATTGACGTAAACAAGCGTTCCGTCGTCCCGGACGATGACAACGCCGCAAATTTCCTGTTCGACCAAGCTACGATAAATCGCCGCTTGCTCGCGGAGCTCGGGCCCGTCTGTGGGCGAAACGATATTGTTCTCCACGTGGCAGTCCTCGATCGTGCGCGTGCGTCGCTCGGCACCATTCAGGCGATCCGCGCGACCGGCCGGTAAAGCGCAATGGCGCTCTATCATCAGCCCACAGCATGGCTTTACGAGCAGGGACCGCATTGATCTGAATCACAAAAGGCGCACGCAGCCGCCGTAAATTTTGCGGCGTCTTCCGATCTTAAATGCGGCCGGAAAAGCCGGCATTTCCGCGGTCGAGCCTCGGTTTGCCCAAACCGAGTGAAGCGGAACATGGCCGCAGCGTGCGCGCTAAGAGTACATTAACCACGTTGGCGGCGCGGCAGCACCGACATCGCCGCCGCCGCCGACCATTTTTAACGGGCGACGACGGCGCAGCGGTTTGTCAAATCGTCGTCGAGCCCACGCTCCGCGATGGATCGATGGTGCGCATGCGCGTGCCGGATTCCGAAATCGCACTCCACGACCGCCACCTGTCAATGTGGCGCTACCGGCCGCGAATTCAGCTGCAATCGCGCCAATTTTCCTTTCATCGTGGCCGGGCATGACAAAATGTGGCGCAACAAAACAGGCCGTTGCCGCGCGCTCGACCGCGGGCCATATCCGCCGTATACTCCGCGCATGCGCCGCATCACGTGGTGGGTCGGAGGCTTGGCGGTCGTCCTTGCCGCTGCTTACTCCGGCTATTGGTATTACCTCGTCGGTATAATCCATAAAGAGATGGGTCCGTGGGTCGAGGCGCGGCGCGCCGAAGGCCTCGACATCAAATGGAACGCAGTGAAGATCGGCGGCTATCCGTTTGCCGTGCGTTTGCGCTTCGACGGCTTCGACGTCGCCGCGGCGAAGCCGCTGCCCTATCAGATGCACGCCGCCGACATTTCTTTTTCGTCGGCGCCGTGGGATCTGCGGCATTGGCATTTCAGCGCGCACAACGGTGCGCGGGTCGAGCTGCTGCTGCAATCGGCCGGATTCGACGCCAAGACGCTCGACGGCACGGTTTCCGTGCCAATCCAGCCCAGCGGCACCGGCGACATCACGGCGACGGGCCTGACCGGCCGCGGCGGGGCGCAAGGCATGGGCGTCGACTCGGTGCATGTCGCGCTGCAACAGCCCGATTCACCGCCCAAGACCGACCATGATCCGGCGCTGCTGGTGAGCTTCGACGTGCAGGGCGCGCATCTGCGCACCGCGCCCGCGCCGTTCGGCACCACCATCCAGGACATTTCCGCGACGGCGACGATCGACGGCACGGTGGTGCCGGCGCCGCTGCCGCAGATGCTCGACGCCTGGCGCAAGAAAGGCGGCGCGATCGACCTCGCAAGCGTGCATCTGGCGTGGGACCGGCTCGACATCGACGCGCAGGGCACGCTGGCGCTCGACGACGATTTGCAGCCGCTGGCGGCGCTCACCGCGACGATCAGGGGCCAGAACGAAATGATCGACGCGGCGGTGAATACGGGCGCGCTGCCCGAAGACGACGCCGGCATGGCGCGCATCGTCCTCAACATGATTTCGCAGCAGGGCGACGACGGAAGGAAGCAGATCCAACTGCCGATCAGCGCGCAGAACCGGCGGCTCTATCTCGGCCCGGCGGCGATCGCGAAGATTCCGACCATCGACTGGCACTAGCGAAGAACAAGACACGCCCCCTCACCCTGCCCTCTCCCCCATTCAGGGGGCGAGGGAGAAAAAATAACGCGAGGATTTATTTCAGCGCTTGACCGTTTCGGGCGCGGGCTGCGGCGCTTCGGCGCGCGCGAACATGCCGTATTGCCGATCGACCGCGGCGACGCTGATCCGGTAGTCGGCGAAGATGCCGGTGCGGCCCTGCGCTTGCGCCAGGCGGTGCCTAGCGTGCTCGCGCCAGCGCTTCACCGCGTCGGCATCGCGCCAGAACGAAAGCGACAGGATCTTGCCGTCCTTGCTCATGCTGCGGAAGCGCTCGACCGAGACGAAACCGTCAATCTTCTCGAGATCGCTTTTGAGCGCGGCGGCGATGTCGAGGTAATCGCCTTCGTGCCCCGGTTTTGGTTCGACCTCGAAGATGACGACGTGCATGGCGGGTCTCCGGTCAACGGGCCAGTCGGAAGAGTTTACGCCTGTTTGGCGTCGACGATCGACTTGCGGATGGCGCGGGTACGGCTGAAGACGCGCTCAAGCGTATCGCCCTCGCCGTAGCGAATGGCGCGCTGCATCGCCGTCAGATCCTCGGTGAAGCGCTGGAGCATGGCGAGCACCGCCTCGCGGTTGGCGAGGAATACGTCGCGCCAGAAAACGGGGTCCGAAGCGGCAATACGCGTGAAGTCGCGGAAGCCGCCGGCCGAGAACTTGATGACCTCGGACTTGAGTGTGTCCTCGAGATCGGTGGCGGTGCCGACGATGGTGTAGGCGATGAGATGCGGCAGGTGCGAGGTGATGGCCAGCACCATGTCGTGGTGCGCCGGG
>DASQHO010000035.1:0-6816 GCA_035632055.1 Allostellaceae bacterium | reverse complement strand
TGGTTGGCCGCACGCCCGAATATCTCGGCAAGAAGCTCGAGGCCAAGGAGGTCAAGATGACCATCCTCGCGCTCTTGAGCCTGCCGCTGTCGATCCTCGGCTGGACGGCGCTCGCCACCGTGCTGCCGGCGGGTCTTGCCGGCACAGCCAATGCCGGCCCGCATGGCTTCAGCGAGATCCTCTACGCCTTCACTTCGGCCACCGGCAACAACGGCTCAGCCTTCGCCGGCATCAGCGCCAACACGCTGTTCTACAACGTGACGCTTGCCTTCGCGATGCTGATCGGCCGGTTCGTCTTCGTCATTCCACTCCTGGCCGTGGCGGGTTCCCTCGCGCAGAAAAAGCTGCTGGCGCCGTCCGCGGGCACATTTCCAACAACGGGCCCGCTTTTCGTTGGCCTGCTGGTCGGCGTCATCCTGATCGTCGGCGGCCTGACCTATTTCCCGGCTGTGTCGCTCGGTCCCATCGTCGAGCAGGTCGCGATGAACCACGGCACGCTCTACGCCACTTCGCCATAAGGACTGCGTTCCATGTCGCCGAAAAACACCATCGCCATCACTGCGGATACGCGGCCGGAATCGTTGTTCAAGCGCAGCGTGCAGCCGCTGCCGCTGTTCGACAGCAAGCTGATCGTGCCAGCGATCTGGGCGTCGTTCCGCAAGCTCGATCCGCGCACGCTGGTCAAGAATCCGGTGATGTTCTGCGTCGAGATCGTCTCGGTGCTGACGACGATCTTTTTCGTCCGCGACCTGATCTCTGGCAGCGGCACGGTCGTCGGCACCAACGCGCTGTTTTCCGGCCAGATCACGCTGTGGCTCTGGTTCACCGTCCTATTCGCCAATTTCGCCGAGGCGGTGGCCGAAGGCCGTGGCAAGGCGCAGGCCGACACGCTGCGGCGGATGCGCACCGACACCAAGGCCAAATTCTTGACCGACGCGGCCAGCCGCCGTTTCGAGCTGGTCGATGCGGCGCGACTCAAGCCCGGCGACGTCGTGCTGGTCGAAACCGGCGACTACATTCCGAGCGACGGCGAGGTGATCGAAGGCGTTGCCTCGGTCGACGAATCCGCGATCACCGGTGAATCGGCACCGGTCATCCGCGAAAGCGGCGGGGACCGTTCAGCGGTCACCGGCGGTACCCGAGTCACGTCCGACTGGCTCAAGGTTAGGATCACCGCTGCCCAGGGCTCGACCTTCCTCGACCGCATGATCGCGCTGGTCGAAGGCGCGGTGCGGCAGAAGACGCCGAATGAGATCGCGCTCAACATCCTGCTCGCCGGCATGACGCTGATTTTCGTCTTCGCCACCGTCACCATTCCAAGCTTCGCCAGCTATGCCGGCGGCAAGGTTTCGGTAGTGGTGTTGATCGCGCTCTTCGTCACGCTGATTCCGACGACCATCGGTGCGTTACTGTCCGCCATCGGCATCGCCGGCATGGATCGCCTGGTGCGCTTCAATGTCTTGGCGATGTCGGGGCGCGCCGTCGAAGCCGCCGGCGACGTGGACACGCTGCTGCTCGACAAGACCGGCACTATCACGCTGGGCAACCGGCAAGCCACCGAGTTCATTCCGCTGCCTGGCGTCAACGACCGCGAACTCGCCGACGCGGCGCAGCTCTCGTCGCTTTCCGACGAGACGCCGGAAGGTCGCTCGATCGTGCTCCTGGCCAAGGAAAAATACGGTTTGCGCGGCCGCGACATGGCGCCGCTGCATGCTCGCTTCGTCCCATTCTCGGCACAGACCCGGATGAGCGGCGTCGATCTCGAGGGCGGCCAGACCATCCGCAAAGGCGCGGTGGACGCGGTCCTGAAGCACACCGGCACTTCGGCTTCGCCACAGCTTCAGGCGATAGTCGAGCGCATCTCCAAGTCGGGCGGCACGCCTTTGGCCGTGGCGCGCGGCGACCGGGTCCTCGGCGTCATCCACCTCAAGGACATCATCAAGGGGGGCATCCGCGACCGCTTCGCCGACCTCCGGCAAATGGGGATTCGCACGGTGATGATCACCGGCGACAACCCGCTCACCGCGGCGGCGATCGCGGCGGAATCCGGCGTCGATGATTTCCTGGCGCAGGCGAAGCCCGAGGAAAAACTGCAGCTGATCCGCAACGAACAAGCCAAGGGCAAGCTCGTGGCGATGTGCGGCGATGGCACCAACGACGCGCCGGCGCTGGCGCAGGCCGATGTCGGTGTCGCGATGAATACCGGCACAATGGCGGCGCGTGAAGCCGGCAACATGGTCGATCTCGACAGCGACCCAACCAAGCTCATCGAAATCGTCGCCATCGGGAAGCAGCTGCTGATGACGCGCGGCGCGCTGACGACCTTCTCGATCGCCAACGACGTCGCCAAATACTTCGCCATCATCCCAGCGATGTTCGCGGCGTTCTATCCGCAGCTCGGCGTGCTCAACGTCATGGGCCTGCACAACCCCGAGAGCGCGATCCTGTCGGCGATCATCTTCAACGCGCTGATCATCATCGCGCTGATCCCGTTGAGCCTGCGCGGCGTGCGCTACCGTCCGGCCGGCGCGGCTTCCATCTTGCGCCGCAATCTGTGGCTCTATGGTGTCGGCGGCGTGATCGTGCCGTTCATCGGCATCAAGCTCATTGATCTCGTCGTCACCACCGTCGGCTTGGCGTGAGGAGGCCCGTCATGTTGAAAGAAATCCGCCCGGCCATCTTGATGATCGTGGTGATGACGATCATCACTGGCCTGATCTACCCGCTCGGCATGACCGGCATTGCCCAGCTCGCCTTTCCGCACCAGGCGAATGGCAGCCTGGTCGTGCAGAACGGCAAGGTCGTCGGTTCGCAGTTGATTGGCCAGAACTTCGCCTCCGACAAGTATTTCCATGGCCGCCTTTCGGCAACGACCGAGCCCGATCCCAAGGACCCGAGCAAGACCATTTCAGTGCCTTACGCCGCCGACAATTCGTCGGGTTCCAATCTCGGCCCGACGAGCAAGGCGCTGGTCGATCAGGTGAAGGACGCCTCGGCGGCATTGGCCAAGGAAAATCCGAACGCGTCCGTGCCGGTCGATCTGGTGACCAACTCGGCAAGCGGCCTCGATCCCGATATCACGCCGGCGGCGGCCTTGTTCCAGGTGCCGAGCGTCGCCAAGGCCCGCAACCTGCCCGAAGACAAGGTGCGAGCGCTGGTCGAGGCCCATATCACGCCGCGCACCTTCGGCATCCTCGGCGAGCCGCACGTCAACGTCCTGGAGCTGAATCTGGCGCTGGATGCCTTGGCGAAGGGCTGAGGCGGCGTTGGGCACGCACCGCGTTATAATGGTGCATGCCCGCGGATAACCCTGAACGCCAAGCGCGACCGTCGCCCGAGGCCTTGTTGGCCGCGGCGACGCTAGAAGGCCGCGGCCGGCTCAAAGTGTTTCTCGGCGCCGCGCCGGGCGTCGGCAAGACCTATGAAATGCTGACGGCGGCGCACGCGCGCCTGCGCGAGGGCATCGATGTCGTTGTCGGCGTCGCCGAAACCCATGGCCGCGCGGAAACCGAGGCGTTGCTCCAGGGCCTCGAGATCGTGCCGCGGCGGCGTATCGCCTATCGCGACCGCACGCTCGAGGAGATGGATCTCGACGCGATCTTGCAGCGCCGGCCGAAGCTTGTGCTGGTCGACGAGCTGGCACACACCAATGCGCCCGGCACCCGCCATCCCAAACGCTATCTTGACGTCGAGGAGCTGCTCGCGGCCGGCATTGACGTCTATACCACGCTAAACATCCAGCACGTCGAAAGCCTCAACGATGTCGTGGCGCAGATCACGCGCATCCGCGTGCGCGAGACCGTACCCGACAGCGTCCTCGACCGTGCCGACGACATTGAGGTCGTCGACCTGTCGCCCGACGATCTGATCCAGCGTTTGAAGGAGGGCAAGGTCTACGTCCCGCATCAAGCGGAGCGCGCCATCCGCCACTATTTCAAGCCGGGCAATCTCACGGCGTTGCGCGAATTGGCGCTGCGCCGCACGGCCCAGCGCGTCGACGAGCAAATGCTCACCTACATGCAGGCCCAAGCGATCAGCGGGCCGTGGGCGGCGGGCGAGCGCGTGCTGGTCTGCGTCAACGAGGAGCCGACTGGTGCCGCCCTGATCCGGTACGCCAAGCGCCTTGCCGATCGACTGCACGGGCCGTGGACGGCGCTCTACGTCGAGACGGCGCGGCACCAGCGGCTGGACGATGCCCAGCGCGACCGTGTCGCTGATACGCTGCGGCTGGCCGAGCGGCTCGGCGGCAATGCACTGACCGTGCCCGGCGCCCGCATTGCCGACGACGTCACCAACTATGCCCGGGCCAACAACATCACCCATATCGTCATCGGCAAATCGACGCGTTCACGCTGGTTCGAGATGCTGCACGGCTCGGTGGTGCACGAGTTGGTGCGCAGCGCCGGCAATATCAGCGTGCATGTGATCGCCGGCGACAGCGCGGAGGCGCTGCCGGCGAGGACGGTCAAGACGGCGCCCGAGGCCGAGCCGGTCGATATCCGGCCCTACGCGTTCACCACCGCGATCGTTGCCGGCGCGCTCGGCATCGGGCTTGCGTTGCAGCAATTTCTCTCGATCACCAACGTCGCGCTCGTGTTCCTGACGGCGGTACTGATTGCCGCAATCCGCTACGGCCTATGGCCGTCGCTCTATGCCTGTTTGATCAGCGTGCTGGCTTACAATTTCTTCTTCCTGCCGCCGGTCTACACTTTCACCATTGCTGATCCCGAAAACGTCGTCGCGTTGTTCTTCTTCCTCGTCGTCGCCATCGTCGCCAGCAACCTGGCGGCACGTACGCGCAGCCAGATGGTGGCGGCGCGCGCCCGCGTACGCACGACCGAAGAGCTATTCGCCTTCAGCCGCAAACTCGCCGGCATCGGCAAGCTCGACGACCTGCTGTGGGCGACGGTCTATCAGATCGCACTCATGCTGTCGGTGCGCGTTGTCGTGCTGTTGCCGGAAGGTGAGGGAATTGCGGTCCGCGCCGGTTATCCGCCGGAAGACGAACTCGACGAATCCGATCTCGCCGCCGCGCGCTGGACGTGGGAACACAACCGTTCGGCCGGTCGCGGCGCCGACACGTTGCCCGGCGCCAAGCGGCTGTTCCTGCCGCTGCGCACCGGCCGCGGCATCGTCGGCGTGCTCGGCATCGACCGCGACAGGCCGGGGCCGTTGTTGACGCCCGACGGCAGGCGGCTTTTGGACGCGCTCGCCGATCAGGTGGCGGTGGCGATCGAACGCATTGCTTTCGCCGAAGACGTCGATCGCGCCCGCGTCACCGCCGAAACCGAGCGCCTGCGCGCCGCGCTGCTGACTTCGATCTCGCACGATTTGCGCACGCCGCTCGCCTCGATCCTCGGCGCGCTGACCAGCCTGCGGAGCTATGGCGAAATTTACGACGCCAAGACGCGCGACGAGCTGATGGCGACGATCCAGTCCGAGGCCGAACGGCTGAACCGTTTCATCGGCAACCTGCTCGACATGACACGGCTCGAATCGGGTGCGGTCGCGCTCAAACCCGAACCTGTGGATGCCGCCGAGATCGTCGGCACCGCGCTGCGCCGTGCCAGCCGCATCGTCGCCGACCATCGCGTCGAGCTCGATTTCGCGCCCGAGCTGCCGCTGCTCAAGGCCGATTATCTATTGCTCGAGCAGGTTTTGTTCAATCTGCTCGATAACGCCGCCAAGTTCACGCCCATCGGCACGGCGATCCGGGTCGTGGGGCGGCGCGACGGCGATTTCGTCGCGCTGCGCATCGAGGACGAGGGGCCGGGCATTCCCGAGGGTGAACGCGAGCGCATCTTCGACAAGTTCTATCGGGTGCACGCGCAAGACCGGCAACGCGCCGGCACCGGCCTTGGCCTTGCCATCTGCCGCGGTTTCGTCGAGGCGATGGGCGGCACCATCGTCGCCGGCAATCGCGGCGAGCGCGGTGGCGCCGTGTTCACGGTGCGCCTGCCGGCCGCCGAAGCCGAGACCGTCGCCCCGGCACGCGCCCATGGCTAACGCACCCTGCGTCCTGATCGCGGACGACGAGCCGCCGATCCGGCGCTTCTTGCGCACCAGTCTGGCGGCTCAGGGCTTCCGCGTCGTCGAAGCCGACGCTGGCGCTGCCGCAATAGAGGTGGCTGGGCGCGAAAAGCCCGATCTGGTGATTCTCGATCTGGGCCTGCCGGACATGAACGGGCTCGATGTCATCCGGGCGCTGCGCGCCAAATCTGACGTGCCGGTAATCGTACTGTCGGTGCGTGGCGACGAGCAGGGCAAGGTGGCGGCGCTCGATTTAGGCGCCGACGACTATGTCACCAAGCCGTTCGGCATGGACGAGCTGATCGCCCGCATACGCACGGCCATGCGCCACCGGTTCCAGGCGCAAGGCACGCCGCCGCTATTCGCCGTCGGTGGCGTTTCGGTCGATCTGGTGCGGCGGATCGTCAAGCGCGGCGAGGGCGAGATCAAGCTCTCGCCTAAGGAATATGAGCTGCTGCGCATGCTGGTACTGAACGCCGGCAAAGTGCTGACCCACCGCCAGATCCTGAACGAGGTTTGGGGACCGGCGCACGTCGAAGATGCGCAATATCTCCGCGTCTTCGTGCGCAATCTGCGCCAGAAGCTCGAAAGCGATCCGGCGCGGCCGGCGCTGATCTTGACGGAGCCCGGCGTCGGCTATCGGCTGCACGCACCGGCTTAGGCGGTAACGGCGCTGCCTTATTCCTTTTCAAGAAATCCTTTTGCTGATGGCGGCAATCGGCGATAACCACGGCGCGCAACGGCGCCGGCTGCCAAGATTTTGCCATGATTTTGACACTTGGCCGC
>DASQHO010000034.1:0-5833 GCA_035632055.1 Allostellaceae bacterium | reverse complement strand
TTGACCGCCGGCAGGTTGCCGTAGCGGCTATAGAGCGCGCCAAGGATGACGACGACGAAACACGGCAGGCCAAGGATGCCGAGAAAGGCGGCGATCGATCCGGCCAGGCCGCGAAAGCGCGCGCCGACCGCGATCGACAGGTTGACGATGTTGGGACCGGGCAGGAACTGGCACAGCGCCAGCGTGTCGAGGAACTCGCGCTCGGTCAGCCAGCGACGGTCCTCGACGAGCTTGCGCCGCGCCCACGGCAGCACGCCGCCGAAAGCGACCGCTGAGATCAGCATGAAATGCAGGAACAGGTCCCACAGAGTCGGATTTTGCGTCGCGACGGAACGGGACGGTTGAGCGTCGACGGCCATTCGATCGTGTTGTTGTCCGCGCCGGGCCGCGGTTGTTACCAGTAACGCACCCGCCCAACGTCGATATGGACGAAATCCGATTGCGGATAATAACCGACGCCGCCGCTGCGCATGGTCATGGCGACACGGCGCAGATTGCCAAGCGCTCGGTCCGCCACGCGCACGTCAATTGCCTGACCCTGCATGTGAAGGCTGCTCTTGGCGACGCCTTCGCTCTCGCGCCGCAGCATCGCGTTCGTTGCGGGCGAACGGTAACCGGAGATAACCTCGAACGGACTCGTGGATTCCAGCTGCCGGCCGATTCTCACCAACAGGTCGAGCAGGCTCGGATCAATTGCATGAACGTCGCCGGTGCGGAAATCGCGCAGCACGTAATCGATCTGGCGCAGCGCATCCTGATGATAGGTGCCGTCCGACCAATAGACGAGATCGAGATGCTCGCCGGTATGCAGATTATGGAAGGCGAGCGAGCGACGATCGGGCGCGAAACGCGGCGCGGCGATTGCGGGAGCCGCGATCAGCGCCGTCGCGGCGCCGGCGAGCAGCGTCAAGGCGTGGCGCCGGTTCTTGCTAAACTCCACCGGGACTGATCCCCCAATGCATTCGCAAATCGGAAAGTCAGGCCATTTTTGCGGAAAGCGCCGGCGCCGGCAACCCTCTTGTCACCGTTAGTTGGACGCGGCGGCTGCAGGCGGCGGCAACGGCCGCAGTTGTTCGCCCAAATCGCGTGCCAAGAGGGCATCATCGAGCCGCTGATCGCGGCCGTAGACGTCGTTGCGGAACTCGACCGTGCCGTCATCGTCGACATAAGCGGTCCAATAGACGATGGAGACCGGGATCGGATGCGGAAGCATGACGCGCTGCGTCTTGCCGGTGGCGACCGCGGCGTCGATGGCGTCCATCGTCCATTTGGGATCGTCCGCCATCAGCCGCTGCGCCAATGCACGCGGATCTTCCACGCGAATGCAGCCGTGGCTCAGCGCACGGCGCGAGCGCGCAAAAAGAGTCTTGGCCGGCGTGTCGTGCAGATACACGTCGAAACGGTTCGGCAACTCGAACTTGATCTTGCCGAGCGCGTTCTTGGGACCCGGCCGCTGGATGAGCTGCGCACCCTCGAACACGTAATTATTGTTGGTCAAATAGTCGGGGTCCTTGCGCGCATGCGGAAGGATTTCTTTGACCGTGATCGATTGCGGCACGACCCATGGTGGATTGAGCCGCAACGCGTTCATCGTCGCGCCCAGCACCGGCGTCTGGTGCTTCGGATCGCCGACAACTGCCCGCATCTTCAGCGGCGGTTGTCCCGGCTGATAGAGCACGACCATCGCGTCGGGCACGTTGACGACAACGCGCGCCGGCGGCTCTTCGCGCGGCATCGCGCGGCGCCGTTCGAGATTGAGCCGGATCGTACGCAGCCGCGCACCGGGTGTGACATTGAGCGCTGTGAGCGTCGCCAGACCGACGGCACCGTCAGGCGGCAGCCCGCGTGCGGCCTGGAACCGGCTGACGGCGGCGGATAGCGCTGAATCCAAGACCGGGCTGTCGCCAGGCGGGACGAAACCCTCGGTGGCAAGCCGCTGCCGCAGCTTGACGACATCCGCGCCGGTCGCGCCGGGCTTGAGCGGCAGCTTCACGCTTATCGGAACCCACGCTGCATGCTGCGTAAAGTCGCGATAGCGCAGGTAGGCCTGGCGCAGGCGTGCATAGTCCGCATCCTGCGGCGGTAGCGCAGCCAGCGTCGCCGCAACGCCGTGGTCGAGCGCACGGACCAACATTGCGGTCGGATCGAGCGCCGGTTGGGGCATGCCCCAGTCACCGTAGACCTCATCCATGGTGACGAGACCGTGCCCGAGCGCCAGCGCATAACGCATGAAGGCGTCGCTGAGGAGAATTTCGGTTGCTGTGGCATCGGCGTTTGGCACGGCAAAAGCGCCTGGATCGAGACCCTGCGACGGCGCCTCGGTGAGCGCCGTGGCAAGCTCGCTCCGGCGCTCCGGGGTCCAAACCGGCCGGTAGTCGCGCGCGGCATAAAACCGATTGAGCATGCCGGTCCTGATCGAGCGGTCGGCGAGATCGATCGTGCTACTGCCTTGGAGCAGCGCCGCGATTGCAGCCGGCTCGACATCGGCGCGCGCCGCACCGGGCCAAATCAGCGATCCGGCGAGCACCAGAATGAGACAGGGAACGCGAACGAAACGCATTGGCGACGCAAGCCTTTCGGCGGCCATTTTCGGTGAATGGCGGCGTCCGAACAATTGCGGAAAACCCTTACTAAACCAACGCTGGCGCAGCCGTCAGCGCGGCTTGGGTGCGTTTCGCCTCGTAGGTTTCGAGATTGGTCAAGGCGGTGCGCAGGATTGGCGTACCAACCTGTCGCGCGGCGGCGCGCCGCACCAGATCGCCAAAAACGTGATCGCCCTCGGTCGGACCGCCCTTGAGCATGTCGCGCATCATCGATGCCGAAAAGCCGGAGCCGCGCTGGGTCAAGGCACCACGCGCGCCATTGTAGGCCGCGGCCGTCGGCGCGAAGCCCTCGGCCTTGGCGACGGCGGCGCATTCGGCAAGCGCCGCGAGCATGAACGCCTCACCCGACGGCGCCGCCATGATCTCGCCGACGGTCGCACGCGCCAGCGTCGTGGTCGCCGCCAGCGCCGCCAGCAAGACGAACTTGTCCCACATCGCCTGGCGGATGGTGCGGCTCGCCTCGAAATCGAGTTTGGTGCGCGCGAGGATCGCGGCGAATGATTCGACGCGCGCACTTTGCTGTCCGTCGAGCTCACCAAAGACCAGCGATTGCATGCGGCCCATATGCTGCACGACGCCATTGGCATCGAGCGTCGCGCCGATATAGCAGGCGCCACCGAGCACACGTTGCGCGCCGAAACGCGCGCTCAACGTGTCGAGATGCGCGATGCCGTTGAGCAGCGGCACAATCGCGCTCTTCGGTCCGACCGCCGGCGCGATCGAGTCCATCGCGCTATCGAGATCGTAGGATTTGGACGACAGCAGCACGATGTCGAACGGCGACATTTTCTCGCCGGCTGTAACCGTCTTGACCGCGAGCTTCAGGTCGCCGACGGCGCTTTTGACCAGCAGGCCATCACGCGCCAATGCGGCGCGGCGTTTCGCGCGCACCAGGAACGTGACGTCGGCGCCGCCCTCGACCATGCGACCGCCGAAATAACCGCCGACGGCGCCCGCCCCCAGAACCAGAATCCGCATGTTTTGTCCTTGGCTTGCGATGCGCATGCTAGCCTCCGGTCGCCAGCTTGCGAAGGGAGCGAGGTATGCAATTTGTTTCGGCCAAGGGCGCGCAATTGCCTGCCCTCGGCCTCGGCACCTGGGCGCTCGCCGGCCGGACCTGCTACGACGCCGTGCGCGCCGCGCTCGCCATCGGCTATCGCCACATCGACACCGCCGAGCTTTACGGCAACGAGGCCGAGGTCGGCGCGGCGATCCGCGACTCCAGCGTGAAGCGCGCCGACATTTTTGTCACCACCAAGGTGCCGATGGGCGAGTTGCGCGCGCCGCAGATTCGCCGCAACGTCGAGCAGAGCCTCAAGCGCCTCGGCAGCGACTATGTCGACCTGCTGCTGATCCACTGGCCGAGCCGCCGCGAACCGCTGGCTGAGACCCTCGGTGCCTTTGCAGAGGCGCGCGCCAAGGGCCAGACACGCTTCATCGGCGTCAGCAATTTCACCGTGCCGCTGCTGCGCGAGGCGATCGAGGTCCATCGCGCCGACATCGTCTGTAACCAGGTCGAATATCATCCCTACCTGTCGCAGCGGCCGGTGCTCGCGGCGTTGGCCAAATACGGAATGTTTCTGACCGCTTATTCGCCGCTCGGCCGCGGCCGCGTCGCGGATGACCGCGACCTTGTTCGCATCGGCCAAACCTACGGCAAGACGGCGATCCAGGTGGCGCTCCGCTGGCTGCTCGACCAGCCGAACGTCGCGGCGATTCCGAAATCGTCGAGCCGCGAGCATCTCGCGACGAACTTCGCAGTCTTCGATTTCACGCTGTCAGCGGCCGACCGCGCCGTGATCGATGCCAAGCGCGGCGATACGCGGCTGGTCGACCCTACCGGCTGGGCGCCGGAGTGGGACCAGGCCTGAAACGCCGCTTTCGCCGCCAATCTGGGCAATTTACATCGCCCGTACGGTGTGCACACTGTCCGGCGGTCCGGCGACTTCGCCCGGGTGCAGGAAGCACGCCATGAGCTGTTGTGATTCCGACCAGACCGCCTGGAACGGCAAGGATTTTCACCGGCGCACCGTGCTCAAAGGTGCGGCGGCGCTCGCCGGCACGCTCGCCGCGCCACGCGCCCGCGCCGCCGGCAAGCATCTGAGGCTGGCCTTCTGTAGCCAACTGCTTTGCATCATCCCGTATGAAGTCGGACGCGCCCACGGCTACTACGCGAAAGAAGGGCTCGACATCGAGCTCGTCTATGCGCGCGGCGGCGGCGCCGCGATGCAGGCGCTGGTCGGCGGCGCTGTCGAATACGGCGCGACCGCGCTCGACGTCGCGCTGGAGGCCTACAACAAGGGCGCACCGATCCGCCGCTTCCTGTCGACCGGCAAGCTGCCGTTGTTCGCACTGGCGGTCGCGCCGAAAGCGGCGAAGACCGTCACGTCGGTCAAGGCGCTCGAAGGCCATACCGTCGGCATCTCCGGCCTCGGCAATGCCGACCACGCTTTGTGTCTTTTTCTGCTGCACCAGGCGGGCGCCGATGCGTCGCGCGTCCAATTCGCCGCCATGGGCCCTAACCTGCTCGAAGCGCTGCGCCTCGGCCAGGTCGACGCCGGCATGGTGCAGGAACCGGCGCTGACGCTGATCGAGAAGGCCGGCGGCCGCGTGCTGGTCAACGCGATGCAGACCGCCGACGCGCACAAATATCTCGGCGGCGACTACGAGTTCATGGGCGTGGCGGTGCGCGCCGCCGAAATTCCGTCGCGCATGGACGAGATGAAGGCGCTGGCGCGGGCGCTCGCCGGCGCGCTGCAGGCGGTGCAGACTCTGTCGCCCGACGATCTGGTCAAGTCGCTGCCGCCGGAAATGACCACCGGCGCCGACACCGGCGCGATGCGCGACATCCTTGCCAAGTACCGCGCTTCCCTTTATCCGACGACGGTGAAGATCGACCTCGCCGCCGCCGGCCGCGTCGCCCAGTCGCTCGAGATCGCTGGGCTCTTGCCGCGCGACGCGAAGACCACGGGGCTCTACGACACCGCGATCGCCGGCTGAGCCACGCCGCATGCTGCGTGTCGATTCGCTCGCGCTCGCTTATGGCGCGACGCCTGTCCTCGAAGGCGCCAGCCTCGAAGTGCCGAGCGGCAAATTCGTCAGCCTGGTCGGGCCGTCGGGTTCGGGCAAAAGCAGTCTGCTGCGTGCCGTCATCGGCTTGCAGAAGCCGCTGGCGGGCGCGATCGAGACCGACATTGCTGCTGGCGACATCGGCATGTTGTTTCAGGACG
>DASQHO010000033.1:0-13566 GCA_035632055.1 Allostellaceae bacterium | reverse complement strand
GATCGCACCGTGGAACACGCAATCGACGCAGTATTACGCCCAGACGCTCGACAGTCTGGCGCGACATCTGAAGATCAGCGTCAACACGCCGTGGAAGGACCTCGACGACAAGGTTCGTCAGGCGATCCTCTACGGCACCGGTGACAAGCCGGTAACGATGAAATACGACGACGGCCGCAAGAGCTATTCGACGACGCGACCGTTCGAAGGCGTCATACCCAACATCGAGCGCCGCTGGCGCGAGACCGAGAGCATTTGGCGGCGCGAGGAGCTGTCGCGCTACCAGAACACGGCACCATGCGAGGCCTGCAAGGGCAAGCGGCTCAAGCCCGAGGCGCTGGCGGTCAAGATCCGTAAGCTCGACATCAGTCAGGTCGCCGACATGTCGATCCTCGAGGCAGGCCAATGGTTCGAGACGCTGAGCCAGGATCTGACGCCGAAGCAGCGCGACATTGCCGCGCGCATCCTCAAGGAGATCAACGAGCGGCTCGGCTTCCTGCGCAACGTCGGCCTCGAATACCTGACGCTGGCGCGCGCCTCGGGTACCCTGTCCGGCGGCGAAAGCCAGCGCATCCGTCTTGCGTCGCAGATCGGCTCGGGCCTCACCGGTGTGCTTTACGTGCTGGACGAGCCGTCAATCGGACTGCATCAGCGCGACAACGACCGGCTGCTTGAAACGCTCAAGCGGCTGCGCGATCTCGGCAATACGGTGCTGGTGGTCGAGCACGACGAAGAGGCGATTCGCGCCGCCGACTATCTCATCGACATGGGGCCGGCCGCCGGCATCCACGGTGGCAAGGTCGTCGCGATCGGTACGCCCGACGAGGTGATGAAAAGCCCGGACAGCGTCACCGCCGCCTATCTCACCGGCCGCAAGCGCATCGAACTGCCGCCGCAGCGCCGGCATGGCACCGGCAAGATGCTCACCGTCGTCGGTGCGCACGCCAACAATCTGCAGAACATCAAGGTGGCGTTCCCCCTTGGCGCCCTCACCTGCATCACCGGCGTCTCCGGCGGCGGCAAGTCGACGCTGGTGATTGACACGCTCTACAAGGCGCTGGCACGCAAGCTGATGGGCGCGCGCGAGCAGGCTGGCGCGCACGACCGTATCGACGGCGCCGAGCATCTCGACAAGGTCATCGACATCGACCAGAGCCCAATCGGCCGCACGCCGCGCTCCAATCCAGCGACTTATACCGGCGCCTTCACGCCGATCCGTGACTGGTTCGCTGGCCTGCCGGAATCCAAAGCGCGCGGCTACGGACCGGGACGGTTCTCGTTCAACGTCAAAGGCGGCCGCTGCGAGGCTTGCGAAGGCGACGGCGTCATCAAGATCGAGATGCACTTCCTGCCCGATGTCTACGTCCAATGCGACGTGTGCAAGGGCAAGCGCTATAACCGCGAGACGCTTGAGGTCGAGTTCAAGGGCAAGAGCATCGCCGACGTGCTCGACATGACGGTCGAGGAAGGCGCCGCGTTCTTCTCGGCGGTGCCGTCGATCCGAGAGAAGCTGGCGACGCTCGAACGTGTCGGCCTCGGCTACATCCATATCGGCCAGCCGGCGACGACGCTGTCCGGCGGCGAAGCGCAGCGCGTCAAGCTCGCCAAAGAGCTGTCCCGGCGTGCGACCGGCCGCACGCTCTACATCCTTGACGAACCGACCACCGGCCTGCATTTCGACGACGTCAGCAAGCTGCTCGAAGTCCTGCACGCGCTCGTCGACCAGGGCAACACCATCCTGGTGATCGAGCACAATCTCGAAGTCATCAAGACTGCCGATTGGATTGTCGATCTCGGGCCCGAAGGAGGCTCGGGTGGCGGCCGCATCGTCGCCGTTGGCACGCCGGAACAGATCGCCGCCGCCAAGGGCAGCTATACCGGCGATTATCTCAAAGCCTACCTCGCGCGCTATTCCGAGAAGAAGCGCAAGCGGGCCTAATCCCCGCATATCGTCGTCCACAGATTGACGCCGCCGCGCGGTTTCGCCCAAGCTGTTGCCGGGAAGCTGAGGAGGGACCCGATGCTCAAGGAATTCCGTGACTTCGCGATGCGCGGCAACGTGGTCGATCTCGCCATCGGCCTCATCTTGGGCGCCGCCTTCGGCAAGATCGTGACCTCGTTGGTCGACGACGTGATCATGCCGCCGATCGGCTTGCTGCTCGGCAAGGTGGATTTCTCCAGCCTGTTCATCAGCCTGAGTGGCACGCATTACGATTCCATTGCCGCCGCTAAGGCCGCTGGCGCCGCGACGCTCAACTACGGCGCCTTCATCAACACCGTGGTCAATTTCGCCATCGTCGCCTTCGCGGTGTTCCTGCTGGTCAAGCAGATCAACAAACTGACGTCCAAATTATCGCCGGGCCAAGCGCCACCGTCGCCGACGACCAAGGAATGCCCCTATTGCATTTCGACGATCGCGCTCAAAGCGACGCGCTGTCCGCACTGCACGGCGACGCTGAGCTGAAGCAAATCAGATGCGGCCGCGCCGGGCGGCCAGGAACAGACGAAGACTGCGCCAAGGGTCGGGCCGCGTGATGCGCGGCGAGAACAAGTCATAGCGGGCATTTTCGATCTGCGTCAGCCAGTGCTCCGCCACTACGGCGGGCAACAATACCGGCAGCGCCGCCTCGGGAATCTCATCGCTCAGCGCGCGCGCCTTGTCGAGACGGGCATGCGCGGCCTCGGCAATGGTCGCGGCGGCATCACCCAGCGCCGGCGTCGTTTTGGTGCCCCAAGCATGCCGGTCGGGATCGAGTTCGGTCGGGATCAGCGAACGGCCGAAGCGGGCACTAAATGCGGTAGCGCGCAACACGCCTGCGAGCGCGTACGCGACGCCGATATGGCGCGCCGCTGTCGCGGCAGCGTCTCTATTGTCCTTTACCGCCAGCGCCTGCAGCGCCAGGCAATTGAGTCCGCCGCCGGTTGCATCGACGTAATCCTCAAGCTGAGTGAAGGTCGTCGGCGGATCGGACCGCAGATCCTGTTCGCGTGCGTCGATCATCCGGGCCAGCATGGATTGCGACAGGTTGTGCGTGCGGATAACGCGCGCCAGTGGTTCAGCGACCTCGTGCCGGCGCGGTGGTTGGCCGGCGGCGATCTCGGCGAGCGTGTCGCGCCACCATTGCAGGCGAATGCGGCCCATCATCGGTTCGCGCACGCTCTCGCGCACCTTCGCAAGTTCGTAATTGAAGGCATAGAGCGCGAACAAATCCTCGCGCAGATACACCGGTGCAAACAGTGCCGTCGCGAAGCGATCGCGGTCGTGCTGCCGCACCAACGCTGCAAGCGACGACGGCGCGTAACTCTTGGTCTCGGCAGCCGATGCCATTTCGTTGGCCTCGCGGCCTTTCAGAATGCAGGGCGGACCATCAACGGTACCGCCAATCCAACGCGCTGTGAACGAGCCGAATGCATACTTCACAACCTTGAGGCAGCGGATTTATCCGGACGGCAGCAGCGCCGCGGCGACGCGGCGCTCTTCGGCAAGCAGCACGTTGTAGGTGCGGCACGCGGCGCCGGTGTCCATGACGTCGACGACCATACCCTTCGCCTTGAGCGCCGCGCGCAGCGCGACCGGCACCGGCGCCATGCGCGCGCCGCAACCGAGCAGCAGGATCTCGATGCCGCGGCCGAACAAAACGTTGAAACTGTCGAGCGTTACTTCGGCGAGCGACCGGACTGGCCATGCCATGGTGGCTTCGGCGGTAACGAGGATGGCGCCTTCGTAGGCGACGCCGCTGACATGGAAACCGTTGCGCCCGTAGCTGTCGACAACCTGGCGCCCGGCAGGGATTAGGGGCGTGACATCGGTCACGGCGCGCCGGTCTTGGCTCCGGGCGGCGCGTTGGGCGCGGCCGCCGGCGATGCCGCGGGCTCGCCGCCGCGGCCGTGCACGCCCTTGGGCCGAATGTAATAGAGCATCGGCGCAGCGATAAAGAGTGATGAATAGGTACCGACCACGATGCCCCACAGCATCGCGATCGAAAAGCCGTGCAGCACCTGGCCGCCGAACAGGAACAGCGACAGAACCGCCAGCGCCGTGGTGCTGACCGTCAAGATGGTGCGCGACAGCGTCTCGTTGAGGCTCTTGTTGATGAGCGTCGAGAAATCCATCGTCTTGTAGCGGCGCATGGTTTCGCGCACGCGGTCGTAAATCACCACCGTGTCGTTGATCGAATAGCCGGCGATGGTCAGGATCGCCGCCAAGGTCGTCAGATTGAATTCGATCTGAAACAGCGCGAACAATCCGACGGTCGTGATCGTGTCATGCAGCGTCGACAGCATGGCACCGATACCAAATTGCCATTCGAAGCGGAACCAGACGTAAATCGCGATGGCGACCAGCGCCAGGATGGTGGCGATGGTGCCGGCGCGGATCAGCTCGCCACCGATAGTCGGCCCGACGACGTTGGTGCTGCGATAATCGATGCCGGGGCCGAGCGCCTGCTTGACCTTGGTGACCGCTTGTTCCTGCGCCTGGTCGCCACCCGGTTGACGCTGGACGCGGATCATCACGTCGTCAGGACCGCCGAAGCCCTGCAGCGCGACCTGGCCGATGCCGAGGCTGTCGAGCTTGGTGCGCATCGCCGACAGGTCGGCCGGCTGCGGCGTGCGCGCCTCGATGACGATGCCGCCGGAGAAATCGATGCCGTAATTGAGGCCGTTGACGCCGAATAGAACGATCGAACCGATCGTCATCACCGCGGAGATCGCGAATCCGAACATGCGCAGCCCCATGAAGTCGATGTTGGGGATGCGGCGGATGACGATGAGCGGACGGAACATCGGCGTGGACCTAAATCGGAATTACTTTGGGCTTGAAGCGGCGCAGCCAGGTGACGATCTGCAGGCGCGTCACCAGGATGGCCGAAAAAAGCGAGGTCAGCACGCCGATGCTCAATGTCACGGCGAAGCCTTTCACCGGACCGGAGCCGAGCCAGAACATCAGCGCGCCCGCGACCAAAGTCGTGACGTGGCTGTCCAAGATGGTGCCGAAGGCGCGTTCGAAGCCGGCTTGCAGCGACGAGATCAGCGAGCGGCCACCGCGTACCTCTTCGCGGATACGTTCGTAGATCAACACGTTGGCGTCGACAGCCATACCCAGTGTGAGGGCGATGCCTGCGATGCCGGGCAACGTCAGCGTCGCGCCCAAGAGCGTCAGCGCCGCCAACATGATGCATAAATTGAAGAACAGCGCGATGTCGGCGAAGATTCCGAACAGGCCGTAGAACACGACCATGAACAACACCACCAGGATGACGCCAACGACGCACGATGTCGTGCCTTCGCGGATCGAATCCGCACCGAGGTCGGGTCCGACGCTGCGTTCTTCGATCACGGTGAGCGGCGCCGGCAGCGCGCCGGCGCGCAGCAGCAGCGCCAGATCGTTGGCCGTTTGCACGGTGAAGCTGCCGCTGATTACGCCCTGCCCGCCCAGGATCGGTTCGCGGATCACCGGCGCGCTGATGATCTTGTTGTCGAGGACAATGGCGAAGAGCTTGCCGACATTCTCCTTGGTGGCTTCGGCGAAGCGCCGCGCGCCGACGGAATCGAACTTGAACGACACCACCGGCTCGTTTTCCTGGAACGTCGGCTGCGCATCGGTGAGCATGTCGCCCGACACCAGGATACGACGGCGCACGACATAACCGCTCGGTAGGCCCGGACGAGTCTCCGCCGCCGGCAGGAATTCGTCGCCCGGCGGCACGCGGCCGGCACGCGCTTCGTCGGACGAGGCATTGGGATCGACCATCTGGAAGGTCAGCCGCGCAGTCTTGCCGAGCAGCGCCTTGACGTGCTCGGGATTGCTGATGCCCGGCAATTCGACCAGGATACGTTTGTCGCCTTCGCGCTGGATGGTCGCCTCGCGCGTGCCGGTCTCGTCGATGCGGCGGCGGACGATTTCGATCGACTGTTCGACGGCCGAGCGTTGCCGCGCCAGGACGGCTTCCTGGGTCGGCTTCAGCGTGATCGTGCCGTCGGACTCGCTGGCGAACTGGAGATCGGGATCGAACTTGACGACGGCGTCGTGCACTTCCTGGTATTTCGACGCATCGGTCAGCTTGACCGCGACGTGATCGCCGGCGGCGCCGAGATTGGTGTAGCCCAGATGGTTGGCGATCATCGCCGTGCGTAGCTCGTCGACCAGACTGTTGAGCCGGTCGCGTTCAACCGACGCGGTGTCGACCTCGAGCAGTAGATAAGAGCCGCCACGCAGATCGAGGCCGAGACTAACCTGGTGCTTCGGCAAGAAGCTCGGCCAGCTCTCGACCGTCTGCGGCGAGAAGGCATTGGGCAACGTGAAGATAACCCCCAGCGCACAAACCGCCAGGATGAGGGCGACCTTCCACGTCTGGAAATACAGCATGCGCTAGCCGCCGGCTTTGGCGCTGTCCTTGTTTTCGTCCTTGGCCGCAGCGTCGTCGCTGTCGCTGTCGCCGCCATTGTCCTTGTCGCCCTTGGCGACGGCCGCCGGCGCGGTCTTGGCGAGCACGTTGACGATGGTGCTACGCACGACGCGGACGCGGGTGTTGTCGGCGATGTCGATCAGAACCTCGTCGTTGTTCACCACCTTGGCAACGGTGCCGATGATGCCGCCGCCAGTAACGACGCGATCGCCGCGGCGAACGGCTTCGAGCATCGCCTTGGTTTCTTTCGCCTTCTTCTGCTGCGGCCGAATGAGGAAGAAATAAAAGACGACGAAAATCAGCGCCAGCGGCGCCATCTGCATGATGGTACTAGTGCTGTTGCCTCCGGCCGCTTGCGCATAGGCCGGCGAAATCAAGAACATATTCGGACTCCCGCGCGATGTGGAGCGCATTGGTAATGGACTTGGGTTGAAAGCGCAAGGCGAGGGCGCTGTTGACGGCGCGCGTCGGCGCGCTTAGGGTCGCGGCGAATTTTCCCTCCCTGCCAAAGGCTTACCGTCCCTTCCATGAGCGCCGACAAGAGCCACGACACGCTGCTGCAGCGCATTGCTGACGCCCTCGAACGGATCGCGCCGAAGGCCCATCCGGTGGTCGATTTCGAGGCCGCCGATGCCTTCGTCTGGCACGCGGAAGGCCAGTGGCTCGAGCCGGTGAAGACGGTGAACCGCGTCGAGATCGACCTGCTCCAGGGTATCGAGCGCGTGCGCGACATCCTGCTCGACAACACGCAACGCTTCGCCAAGGGCTTGCCGGCAAACAATGTGCTGCTGTGGGGCGCACGCGGCATGGGCAAGTCGTCGCTGGTCAAGGCGGTGCACGCCACGATCAACAAGGAGCGGCCGCGCTCGCTCGTGCTCGTCGAGATCCACCGTGAGGATATCCCATCCCTGCCCGTCCTGCTCGCAAAGCTGCGCACCACGAAGCGCCGCTGCGTGCTGTTCTGCGACGACCTGTCGTTCGATGCACAGGATGCGAGCTACAAATCGCTCAAGGCGGTGCTCGAAGGCGGCATCGAAGGCCGGCCGGGCAATGTCGTGCTTTACGCCACGTCGAACCGCCGCCATCTGCTGGCACGCGACATGATCGAGAACGAGCGCTCGACCGCGATCATGCCGGGCGAAGCGGTTGAGGAAAAAGTCTCGCTGTCCGACCGTTTCGGCCTGTGGCTCGGCTTCCACGCCTGCGACCAGGAAACCTATCAGGCGATGATCCGCGGCTATGCCAAGCGCTACGGCCTCGATTATCCAGCCGACAAGCTCAAGGCGGAATCGCAGGAATGGGCGATCACCCGCGGCGCGCGCTCTGGCCGTGTCGCGTGGCAGTACATCCAGGACTTGGCGGGGCGGCTCGGGAAGAAGCTCGAAGCACGCTAGCGCCCGGCGCTCGCCTGATCGGACGGCAGGTATTGACTTGGATCGAGCACCTGCGTGCCCCGGCGGACTTCGAAATGGAGCTGCGGCTGGCTGACGATGCCGGTGGTGCCGACCTTGGCGATTTCCTGTCCGCGCTTCACCACGTCGCCGCGTTTTACCAGTAGCACTTCGTTGTGCGCATAGGCGGTCATCCAGCCGCCGGCATGCTTGATCAGAACCAGATTGCCATAGCCACGCAGTTCGTTACCGGCATAGGCGACAACGCCTGCATCGGCGGCGCGCACCGGCGTGCCCTTGGGCGCGGCGATGTTGATGCCGTCGTTATGCGTGCCCGACGCCGTCGTGCCGAAATTGCCGATGACTTTACCCTGCACTGGCCAGAGGAAACGGCCGCCACGCGCTGGCGGTGCCGGTAGGGCAGCCTCCGGCGATTGAGTGGCGGGCGGCGGCGGTGCAGATGCAGAAGGCGCTTGCGCCGGCGGCGGCAGGCTCGCGACTTCGGGCTTTTGCGGTGGCGTTGACGGCGGCGCGCCTTCTCGCTGCGTTGTCACCGGCGCCAGCGTTGCCGTCGCGATATCGGGCTTACCCGGCGGCGGTCCCGGTAGCGGCGTCGGCGGCGCCAGCGGCCGCGCCACCGCCGGCGGCAGCTTCAACACCTCGCCGGGCCTCACCGCGAACGGCGGGGTCAGCTCGTTCATGCGCGCCAGCGAATAAAGCTCGACGCCCTCGGCATCGGCGATGGTGTAGAGCGTCTCGCCGTGCTGCACGACGTGGGTCGGTGTCCGCGGTGCAATTAACGATTGGCCGGCTGCCAGCCGATACGGCGGGCGCAGATGATTGGCGTCGATCAGGTCGCGCACCGGCGAACCCGTGCGCTGTGAAACTTGATAGATGGTTTCGTCGTTGCCGACGGTGACCATGCCGCCGGGAATATTTCCAGGATTGGGTGGCAGCGGCGATGCATTCTGCGCAACCGACGGCGCAGACGGTCCCGCAGCCGGCGGCGTGCCCAGCCGGACATGCGCATTCTGGCAACCGGCGAGGATCGTCGCCAGCGCCAGCACGAATAGGGAAGCGCGCCGTCTCCGATCGCGCGAGGACATGCGCGCAGTTTATGACGCGCGCGGCGGCCGCGACAGTCCTTCGCGCGCCCGCGGCAGGCCTGCGACGAGCGGCACGAATCGGACGCCACCGAGATTCTCGATTTCGAGGTCGCCGTTCTTGCGCCGCACGCGCAACAATTTCTGGTCGCGTCGGGCCGGCCCAACCGGCGCCGCTAGGATGCCGCCTTCGGTGAGATGCTCAAGCAGGTTACGCGGAATCTCCGGCGCCGCGGCAGTGACGATGATGCGGTCGAAGGTCTCGTGCTCGGGCCAGCCCTTGGTGCCGTCGCCGAAACGTGTCGTCACGTTGTGCAGCCGCAGCTTGGCGAAACGCGCCTCGGCCTCCTTGAGCAGCGCGCGATGGCGTTCGATAGTCAGCACGCGCCGGCACAGCCGCGCCAGCACTGCCGCCTGATAGCCCGAGCCGGTGCCGACTTCGAGCACCTTGTGGCGGTCGTTGAGATCGAGTGCCTGGGACATCAGCGCGACGACATACGGCTGGCTGATGGTCTGGCCATGGCCGATGGGCAGCGCGACGTTCTCGTAGGCGCGGTCGCGGAAGGTTGCCGGTACGAACAGCTCGCGCGGCGTCCGCTCGATGGCGTTGAGAACGCGTTGATCCGAGATGCCCTCGCCGCGCAACTCCATGATCAGCCGCGCGACTTCGGATTTGTCGGCCGACGGCGTCATCGGAAGGCCCGGCGCAGTTGCGTCAGCACGCGGCGGCTGGTCAAATCAAAGAATACGGGCGTTACCGAGACATAGCCATCGACCACGGCTTTGACGTCGGTGCCCCGCCGGGTGCGCTGCTCGTCGCGCATCGGGCCGATCCAGTAATACGGCCGGCCACGCGGATCGAGCCGTTCCACCAGATTGTCGCCGATCTTACGGCGTCCCTGGGCGGTGACATGAATGCCTTTGACTTGGGATGGCGGCACATCGGGGAAATTGACGTTGATCAAAGTGTTGCTCGGCCAGCCCTGTGCCACCAGGCGGCGAACGACCCGAGGCAGGTATTTCGCCGCCGTCGACCAATGGAAATCCGCGCCGCTGGAGGCGTGCTGACTGAAGGCGATGGCGGGCACGCCGAGCAGCGTCGCCTCGAGCGCGGCGGCGACGGTTCCGGAATAGATCACATCCTCGCCCATGTTGCCGCCGGCATTGACCCCCGAGAACATCAGATCGGGCTTGCGCGCGCGCATGAAGCCGTTGGCCGCGAGCAGCACGCAATCGGTCGGTGTGCCGTCGACGGCGTAGCGCTTGGCGCCCAATTTGCGGATACGCAACGGCCGGGCGATGGTCAGCGAATGACTGGCGCCGCTCTGCTCGGTCTCGGGCGCGCATACCCAGATGTCGTCGGAAAACGACCGCGCCAGCTTGACCAGCAGCTTGAGGCCATGCGCCTCGATACCGTCGTCGTTCGAAACCAGGATGCGGGCGCGGCGTAGGTCGAGCGGAAAATCAAACCCCACCGGCAATAACCTCGATTCCGCCCATGTATGGCCGGAGCGCCGCGGGCACCGCGATCGACCCGTCGGCGCGCTGGTAATTCTCCATCACCGCGATCAACGCGCGGCCGACCGCGAGGCCGGAGCCGTTCAGCGTGTGCACCAGGCGCGTGCCCTTGCCGCCCTTCGGCTTGCAGCGCGCATCCATGCGCCGCGCCTGGTAATCGCCGCAGTTGGAACACGACGAGATTTCGCGGTAGGCGCCCGCGCCGTGATCTTCCCCCGGTAACCAGACTTCGATGTCGTAGGTCTTGCGTGCGGCCGCACCCATGTCGCCGGCGCACAACAGCATGACGCGATAGGCGAGCCCGAGACGCTTCAGCACCTCCTCGGCACAGCCGATCATGCGCTCATGCTCTTCGGCGGATTTGTCAGGGTGCGCAATCGACACCAGCTCGACCTTGTCGAATTGGTGCTGGCGGATCATGCCGCGCGTGTCCTTGCCGGCGGCGCCGGCTTCGGATCGGAAGCACGGCGTCAGCGCGGTATAGCGCAGCGGCAATCTCTCGTCGTCGACGATGTCCTCGCGCGCGAGATTAGTGAGCGGCACTTCGGCCGTCGGAATGAGCCATAGACCGGTCGTTGTGCGGAATAAATCGTCGGCGAATTTCGGCAGCTGGCCGGTGCCAAACACCGCTGCGTCGCGCACCAGCAACGGCGGCACCACTTCGGTGTAGCCGAATTCACGCGTGTGCAGGTCGAGCATGAACTGTCCCAATGCGCGCGCCAGCCGCGCCAGGCTGCCCGACAACACCACAAAACGCGCTCCCGAAATCTTCGCCGCACGCGCGAAATCCATGCGGCCAAGCGCTTCGCCGAGCGCGGCATGGTCCTTGGGCTTGAAATCGAATTTCGGTTTGGCGCCGACCTCGCGCAGCAGCTTGTTGGCCGCCGCATCCTTGCCGTCGGGCACGTCATCGGCCGGAAGATTGGGCAGTGGCGCGAGCGCCGCGTCCACCGCCTCGCGCAATCGCGCTGCTTCGGCCTCGAGGAAGGTCTGTTTTTCTTTGCTCTCGGCCATCTGGCGCATCAGCGCCGCTGTATCGCTGCCTTTCGTCTTGGCGGCAGCCATTTCCTGGCCGAGCTTGCCGCGCGCCGCCTGATTCTGCTCGGCTGCGGTCTGCGCCTCACGCCATTCCTTGTCGAGGCGAAGAATTTGCGCGGCTATTGGCGACAGGCCGCGTCGCGCCAGCCCCTTGTCGAATGCGTCCGGGTTCTCGCGGATCCAGCGGATGTCGAGCATCAGGTCTTGGCTTTCGGCTTGATGCCGAGCTCAGCCTCTTCCTGAGCCTCGCGTTCGGCGCGTTTCTTTTCGACTATCTTGCAACAGAAGATCGAGATTTCGAACAGCGCCAGCAGCGGCACCGCCAGCGACACCTGGCTGAAGATGTCGGGCGGCGTCAGGACCGCGGCTGCAATAAACACGAGCACGATCGCGTAACGCCGTTTCGACGCAAGGCCCTTCGCCGTCACCAGGCCGACGCGCGCCATCAACGTCAGCAGCACCGGCAGCTGAAATGCCAAGCCGAACGCGAGCATCAGACGCATCACCAGCGTCAAGTATTCGCTGACCTTCGGCTCGATCTCGACCGGCAGGATGCCGTTGCCGCCGGCCTGTTCGAAGCTGAGGAAGAAGCGCCAGGCAACCGGGAAGATGACGAAATAGACCAGCGAGCCGCCCAGGATGAACAGGAGAGGCGACGCGAACAGATACGGCAGGAAGGCGCGGCGTTCGTTCTTGTAAAGGCCGGGCGCGACGAACAGCCAGAGCTGCGTCGCCATGAACGGAAATGCGAGGCAGAACGCAGACCAGACCGCGACGCGCAGATTGGTGAAGAACGCCTCGGTCAGGTCGGTGTAGATGAAATGTCGTCCGGTCTGGCCGGCGAGCGCCATCGCCAGCGGCCGCGCCAGGAAATCGTAGATCTCGCGCGAGAAATACCAGCACGGCGCCAGCAGGATCAGAAAGGCGATAATCGAATAGAGCAGCCGCTTCCGGAGCTCGATCAAGTGATCGAACAGCGGCATTTTGCCCTTTTCGAGCTCGTCTTCGCGCGTATCGTCGGTCATGACGGCTTCGGCGCCTCAGACGCGGCCGGCTCGGCCTTCGTTTCAGGTTCCGCCTTGGTTTCGGGAGCGGCTTCAATTAACGGCGGCTTGGGCACCTCGGCGAGCGGATTGGTCAACTCGGGCGCCGTCAGGGACTGCTTGAGCTCGCCGTGCGGATCGATGGTCTTCGACATCTCTTCGTCGAAGTTGAAACGCGTTGCCGCGTCGAGGTCGCGCTTGACGTCATCGAGTTCGGCGTCGTGCACCATGTCTTCGAGGCTGTTCTGGAACTCACGCGCGATCGAGCGCGCTTTGCGCACCCAGAACGCGACGTTCTTCATCACGCGCGGCAAATCCTTGGGGCCGATTACCACCAAGGCAACCACCGCAATGAGCGCGAGTTCGGACCAGGCGAAGTCGAACATGTCAGTCCTGAGCGCCGCGTCCTAGTTCTTCAGCGGCCGCTTCGGCCTCAGCTTCAGCTGCCTGCTCGGCGTCGTCGGCCGCTGTCCCGGCGCCTTCCATCGGCAGATCGGCGAGCTTGCCGGTCTCGCTCAGCGTCAATTCGGGCCGTGGCCCAATCAGACCGGAAGCGCGCAACTCTTCGATGCCCGGCAGATCGGCGGCACTGGCGAGACCGAAATGCAGTAGGAACGCGTCAGTCGTGCCCCAGGTTACCGGCCGGCCGACAGTCTGTCGGCGCCCCCTGGGCCCGATCCATCCGATCTCCATCAGGAGGTCGAGCGTGCCCGTCGACACCACGACGCCCCGAATATCCTCGATCTCGGCGCGCGTTACCGGCTGGTGATACGCAACGATAGCCAGTGTCTCCATCGCCGCGCGCGACAGCTTGCGCGAAATCTTCTGCACCAGCTTGAGGCGCGGACCGAGATCGGGCGCGGTGCGCACCGTCCAACCGCCGGCAGCTTCAACAACGTTCACCCCGCGGCCGCGGTAATGCTCGGCCAGTTCGGCGATCAGCGACGGAATGTCGGCGTCCCCCGGCAAACGCGCCTTGATCGCCGCCTCGTCAACGGGCGATTGCGACGCGAACAGCAGCGCTTCGAGCAGCCGCAGATGGTCGGCGCGGGGATCGGGTTGGTCG